>JAGCWB010000062.1 GCA_017962065.1 Bacteroidales bacterium | reverse complement strand
TGTAAATGGAAATAATATCGTCCGTATGCTGGACCACAATTGTGTAGCCGCTCCCCTCTTCCCACACACAGTACACCACGGCTCCGTCAAGTACGGACATAACCGTTGTGCCAGCCGGAGCGGTAACATCCACCCATGGATGCAGCGGACGCTCGAAGCCCTTTGACACCACACCCTTTACCGGAGTATAGAAGGACAACGCCTCTATTGGCAGATTCCTGCGGCTTGCGGCCGATATTCCGAACTGCTCTTCCTGAATCACATCGGCCCTTAACAGGGAGTCACGGATGGCGAGATAACGTGCGTCCGAAACCTTGCGCGACCCCTGGCTGCCAAGGATAAGGGTATCCAGGCGTATGGGGTCCTCCCCCGCCACCACGCGGCGAAGGTTTTCCGTATAAAGTTCCCACTGGAGTATGCGTGTTTGGAGGGAATCTATCCTGAGGGTGTTCTGAACGGCCTGGCGGCGCGACTGGGCGTCCGGATAGCCGGGGATGAAGGTACGGATTGGAGTGAAAGCTATGAGACAGAAGATGGCAACCAGCACAATTACCACGGACGATATGCTTGCCACCAGCATCACCGGCTTTGTGAAGCGCAGGCTCCACAGGCGCTGATGAGTAGAAGCGTCCGTGAGTTGAAGACGGAAGTTGCGAACCTTCTTATCGGCTTTATCCATAATAATTCTTATCTTTGCACATTGTATGGACAGAATCATGGGCATAGACTACGGAAAACGTCGCACGGGAATTGCCGTCAGCGACCCGCTTGGCATCTTTGCCTCCGCTCTGGATACAATAGATTCTGCAAAGTTAATAGATTATATCAAAAAATACGCCATACAGGAGAGAATCATTCGCTTTGTAGTGGGTTATCCGGTAAATATGAACGGTAAACCGTCGGAGGCTCAGGCCCATGTGGACGTCTTCCTGAAGCAACTGGCCAAAGCCTTTCCGGACGTGCCTGTAACGCTGGAAGACGAGCGCTTCACCTCCGTACTGGCCCACCGCGCCATGATAGACGGGGGCATGAAATACAAGGACCGCCGCAACAAAGCTTCTGTGGACAAAATTGCAGCCGCCATTATCCTCCAGAGTTTCCTGGACCGCCAAAACAGAAACAACACCAACGTATGATACGTCCCATTTACCTTTACGGCGCAGAAGTGCTGCGCAAAACCGCCGCTCCGGCCAACTTAACAGACAAAGAAGGAATAGCCGCCCTTGTAAAGGACCTTAAGGACACCCTTGTAAAGGCCGATGGCTGCGGCCTTGCCGCACCCCAGATTGGCGTGAGCCAGCGAGTGGTGATAGTGGACGGCGACGTTGTGTCAGACACTTACGACTACCTTAAAGGTTTCCGCCGTACGCTAATTAATCCGGAAATCCTTGAAGAAAGTTCCGAGCAGGTAACCTATTCCGAGGGCTGCCTTTCCATCCCCGGCATCTACTGCGATGTAGAGCGCCCCAAAAAGATTACCGTACGCTATTACAACGAAGATTTGCAGCAGGTCACAGAAGAATTCGACAACTTTGCCTGCCGCATGATCCAGCACGAAATGTCCCACCTGGACGGGGACCTTTTCACCGACCACGCCGCCCCCATCAGAAAAAAGATGCTCTCCAGCAAGCTGCAGAACATCTCCAAAGGCAAAGTGCATCCGCACTATAATTCCAGACTTAAATAACTACTTCACTCTAAGGCGTTTACCAACTCGGAGCACGGTTGATTCCTTTATGCCGTTCAGTTCACACAGGCGGCGTACCGTGGTGTGGTACTTCTTGGCTATGCCGGAGAGGGTGTCGCCGCTGCGGATGGTGTGATACTTCATGGCAGCGGCTTCGGCTTTTGCGCGGGCCTCGGCTTCTTTCTTGGCCTGTTCCTCGGCCGCTATGCGGTCTTCCTCGTCGGTGCGGAAAATCTCGTCTTCGTCGTCAACGTCCTGCACGTAGCGCTGGTTGGGATTGAAGTACCAGCTGCGGATCTTGAAAAGACGGTGCCGGAGGGTGCCGGTCTCAAAATCAATGAGCCACGAAGGGTCAAAGGCGGCGCCGCGGTAACGCGTTTCAAAATGCAGGTGAGGACCGGTTGACCGGCCTGTAGAGCCTCCAAGTCCGATAATATCTCCTGCGCTGACCCAGTCGCCGGAACTGACCTTGCGCTCTGAAAGATGGCCGTAGAAGGTTTCCAGGCCGTTTGCGTGGCGCACAACAACCAGGTTGCCATAGCCGCCCACATAGTCCGAGATGCGCACCTTGCCGTCGAAGGCAACCTGCACGGGAGTGCCTTTGGGATAAGGCAGATCCACGCCCTGATGCCTGCGGCCGTGCCTGTAGCCGAACTTGGAACGCACGGTGGTCTGATAAGGGCAGCAGTAAGTGTCCAAGGAATCCACTATCCACAGTGAAAAACGGTCCGGAAGGGCGTCCGGGGACTCTTTATACGGATTCACCGCACGGGTATCCCAGAACTCTGTGAAAATCGTTGAATCGGCCGATGCCTTCAGGTCCTTCACATAACGGTAGGTGCCGTTGTCGTACAGTACAACCTTTACGGCAGGATTGCCGGTGTCAAGGGTATCGGCATACTGTGAACCGCGGATGGCGGTGTTCTGAACCTGCTGACGGCCGAATGCATGACGAAGCGAATCGGCTGTATGGTCTTCTGCGGGCTCCTGGGCAAAAGCAAGGAACCCGCAGAAAATAAAGGGTAACAGTAAGAGTTTTTTCATCAATTAGCGTTTGCCGCCGAACTGGCCTACAATAATCTTATCGGCCTCGGCAATCTTGGCCTTGAGAACTTCCTTGGACGTTGCCTCGCAGATGAAGCGAAGGTAAGGCTCCGTGTTGGAAGGACGGATGTTGAACCACCAGCCGGGGAATTCCAGACGATAGCCGTCGAAGTCCATCACCTTGGTGGGAGTCTCCTTGCTCTCGAAGTATGCCTTGACGGCATCCATGGCGCCTTTCTTATCCTCTACTTTATAGTTGATTTCGCCGGAATTCTCGTAGTGGGTAAGGCGGTCCATCTCCTCGGAAAGCTTGATGCCTTTCTTCTTGAGGGCCGATACGATGCGCAGCACGATGATGCTGGAAAGCATTCCGCTGTCGCTGTAGAAGAAGTCCTTGAAATAGTAGTGACCGGCAAGTTCACCGCCCCAGAGGCCGTCAATTTCGCGGAGCTTGGGGGCTGCGAAGGCGCGGCCTACACGCCAGGTGTGAACATCGGCGTTGTAATTCTCCTTGAGTTCCTCTGCTACGGCAAGGCTGGAGCGGATTTCCTGAAGGACGCGAGGATTCTTCTCTCCCCTTTCGTCGCAGAAGTAGCGGGCCATGAGGGCTACCACCAGGTCCGGAGCCACAAAGCGGGCTTTGTCGTCCACGAACATCACGCGGTCTGCGTCGCCGTCGTAAATAACGCCGATATCGGCCTTGGTTTCCTTGACAAGTTTCTGGAGAGGCTCCACGTTCTTGGGCACAAGCGGGTTGGGCTCGTGGTTGGGGAAGCGGCCGTCCATTGTGTCGAACAGGAAGGTGGCGTCCTCGCCTTTGTAAACTTCCTTGGCAAAGAGGGTGGCCATGCCGTTGGAAAGGTCGAAGGCAATCTTGAGGTTGGAGTAGTCCCCTTTGTACTTCATCAGGAACTTGAGATAGTCCGGCTTTATGTCAATCTGAGTCACCTTGCCGGGCTTTGCAGCCTTGGGAGTGGGACGGCCTTCGTCAATCCACTGCTTAATCTGGCCCAAACCGGTATCCAGGCCCACGGGGAGGGCGTTTTCACGGCTAACTTTCATGCCGTTGTACTCCGGCGGGTTATGACTTGCAGTAATCTGTACCGAAGCTTTGTAGCCATAGTTTGCGGTGCCGAAGTACACCAGCGGGGTGCTGCTGTATCCGATATCGTCTACATCGGCGCCGGCATCGGTGATACCTTTAATAAGATAGTCGTGAATCTCCTGGCCGGAAACGCGGCAGTCGCGGCCCACAAGGACCTTATTGGTGTTAAGAAGCGCAGGCAGGAAATAACCCACCTTGTAGGCGGTTTCCTTGTCAAAATCTACATTGTAGATACCCCTGATGTCGTATGCATGAAATGCTCCCATAATATTATGTGATTAGTTTGTAATTTCGCCTTCGTCGTCATCCCCGGTTTGACCGGGAATCCCTTCACCATCCTCATCCCCGGCTTGACCGGGAATCCCTTCACCCTCCTCATCCCCGGCTTGACCGGGGATCTCCCCGATTCGTACAAATTTACAAAAAATTCTGTTTTGAGCAAAACTGGGCCTTGGTAAATGCCTGCTGAGCTTGCGCCAGG
>JAGCWB010000061.1 GCA_017962065.1 Bacteroidales bacterium | reverse complement strand
TCTGGTATAACCTGCGTCGTATCGACCTCATCAATGCCCGTTTTGCCGAAAGTCAAATGCAATATAATCTGACGCGGACGGAACTCACCCAGATGCGGCGACAGAAGGAGCGTGAACAGCGGGAAAACTCCCGCCAGATAAAGGATGTGATGTCTCGCCTGCATACGGCAGCCATCAAAGGTAAACCTGCACCTGAAGATGACATGAATGCTTTGGCCCAACTTTCTTTCGCCATGCATCCAAAATTACGGGAACTGCTGTCTCCCCTCAGTTCAAAGGAGCAGCAGGTGTGCCTGCTGACGGTCCATCATTTCCTCCCCTCTGAAATTGCCAATCTGACCATCGCAACTCCCCAGGCCATCACCAACACCCGCGTGCGCCTCCTCAGGAAACTATTCGGGGAAACGGGTGGGGCGAAGGATTTCGATACAGCCATTCAAGAGTACTGCACAGATGAAGTCGGTTTATAAATGCACCTTCTCGATCCGGCGGTAGAAAAGAGCACGACTCATTTCCCGATGCAATGCTTCGCGAAGATGTTGTGGAGGATTTGTTCGGGGTCGAGAAGGTCGGTGCCTAGGATGGAGTTGATGGAGGAGAGGGCGCGGCGGAGGTCTTCGGCTACTAGGTCAGAAGGGATTTGGGCCGATAGGGAAGTGCTCACATCACGGAGGGCGGAGGCGGCGTTTTGAAGGGCTTCGAAGTGGCGGATATTGGTGACAAAAGTGGAGTTTGCGTTGGGAATAAGGTCCTTTTCGGCCTCCAGAAGGGCATTCTTCAATTCGTCCAGGCCCAAGCCTTGCTTCGCAGAAATATGAAGAATTTCCATTTGATTACCAGCGCGCGAAACAAGTTTGTTTATATCAATAACATTTTTGTTGCAAACCAAATTCCGGGAAATATCGGCCTTATTTAGTAGTACAAACAAGCGCTGAGCACTCAAGTCTACTCTGGAAAGAATTTCCTCCAATTCTATGCCGATTTCGGCCTTATTTTGGGTGGCATCCAGGAGGGCTAAAACTATCTCGGCCTCTGAAATTTTTCTGAAGGTGCGCTCGATTCCCATCTTCTCCACAACGTCTTCCGACTCCCTGATTCCGGCGGTGTCGATGAAACGGAAAAGTATGCCGCCAAGGGTCATTGTTTCTTCCACCGTATCCCTGGTTGTGCCGGCAATATTGGACACAAGCGCACGTTCTTCTCCAAGTAGGGCATTGAGTAGGGTACTCTTGCCGGCATTGGCCGGGCCGACTATTGCGACGGGTACTCCATTCTTGATCATATTGCCCTGGCGGAAAGAGCTGGCCAGACGCTCAACATGACACAGAGTAACATCAACTAATGCCGATAATTTATTTCTGTCGGCAAACTCCACGTCTTCTTCACTGAAATCCAGCTCAAGTTCCAGCAGGGAAGCCATTTCAAGCAATTCTTCACGTAATGCAGCTAACTCCGATGAAAAAGAACCTTTTAGCTGGTTCATTGCGACGCGGTGGCTGGCGGCAGTACTGGAAGAAATAACATCGGCCACTGCTTCGGCCTGTGCTAAGTCCATCTTGCCGTTAACAAATGCACGCCGGGTGAATTCGCCAGGCTGAGCAAAGCGTGCACCGGCCTCCAGAAGTAAACGAACAAGCTCAGAAACTATATAAGAAGAAGCGTGAGTTGAGATCTCTACAGAGTCTTCTCCGGTATAACTGTGCGGTGCACGGAATACCGAAACCAATACTTCGTCCAGCAGGGAACCCTCGTTCCATACTTCTCCAAAATGTATTGTGTATGCCTTTGCATCAGAAACAGTTCCCAACTTTAATTTAACCACTGCATCAACTACATCGAAAGCATTGCTTCCGCTGATTCTTACAATGGAAATTGCTCCGGTACCAGGAATGGTGGCCGGAGCAACTATGGTGTCTGCGTAGAGAGTGTTCATCAGTCGTACCTGCTGAACTTGGACATGTTGTCTATCAGGTCCTTGTTGGTCTTGAACTCGTCCATGTGCTGCTGCATCCAGGTCATGGCTTCTACGGGATTCATGTCTGAGAGAAGGTTGCGGAGGATCCAGATGCGGTTGAGGGTGTACTGGTCGTACAGGAGGTCGTCCCTACGGGTGCTGGAGAGAATGAGGTTGACGGCAGTGAAGATGCGCTTGTTGGACAGGTTGCGGTCCAGCTGGAGCTCCATGTTGCCGGTGCCCTTGAATTCTTCGAAGATAACGTCATCCATCTTGGAGCCGGTTTCCGTGAGGGCAGTGGCAAGGATAGTGAGCGAACCGCCGCCTTCTATGTTACGCGCTGCGCCGAAGAAGCGCTTGGGTTTCTGGAGGGCATTGGCATCCACGCCACCAGTGAGAACCTTACCGGAAGCGGGCTGAACGGTGTTGTATGCTCGCGCAAGACGGGTGATGGAATCCAGGAGGATAACCACGTCGTGTCCGCATTCCACAAGCCTGCGGGCTTTGTCCAGCACCATGTTGGCAACTTTTACATGCCTCTCCGCCGGTTCATCGAAGGTAGAAGCTACAACCTCGGCCTTTACACTGCGCTGCATGTCGGTAACTTCTTCCGGACGCTCGTCAATAAGAAGCACAATCTCGTAAACTTCCGGATGATTATCGGCAATGGCGTTGGCGATTGCCTTAAGGAGCATGGTCTTACCGGTTTTGGGCTGTGCAACGATAAGACCACGCTGGCCCTTGCCGATAGGGGTGAACATATCCACCACCCTTATGGAAGGATCTTTCTCGTGTCCGTGACCCAGGAGATTGAATTTCTCCGTGGGGACAAGGGGAGTAAGGAAGTCGAAGGGGACTCTGTCGCGAACGAATTCCGGGGTACGGCCGTTGATGAACTTGATCTTTACCAGCGGGAAATACTTATCTCCTTCGCGCGGAGGACGGATTTCGCCTGTTACGGTATCTCCGTTCTTGAGCGCATTCTGCTTGATCTGCTGCTGGGAAACGTAGATATCGTCCGGGGAATTGAGGTAATTGTAGTCGCTTGAACGGAGGAAGCCATAACCGTCCGGCATGATTTCCAGAACGCCGGTGGCCTCTACAGAGCCCTCGAATTCAATGCGCTGCGGGCGCTGAGGCAGGGGCTGCTGCTTTTGCGGCTGCTGAGGCTTGTTGCTCTGCTGCTGGGGCTGATCTTTTTCCTTCTTTTCGGGCTGCTCTTCGTCTTCCTTAAGGTCTTCGAAAAGGTCGTGGATAAACTGCTTGCTATCAACTTTTTCTACGACAGGAGCCTCCGAAACCGCAGGAGCGGCCGATTCCTTCTTGGACTTGCGTCCGCGCTTTTTAGCAGCGGGCTGTTCCGGTGCCGGTGCAGGAGTAGCTTCCGGAGCGGGCGCTGCCACGGGTGCTGCCGGTGCCGGAGCGGCTTCCTGCTTTGCACTCTTGCGTCCGCGCTTCTTGGCGGGGACATCAGGTTGTTCGGCCGGAGTATCGGCCGCGGGCTTTTCTTCCACAGGAGGAACCGGGGCAGGAGCCGGCGTTGAAGCCTTTGCCGCCGACTTTTCCTCCTTGCGGGGACGTCCGCGCTTTGGTTTATCGGCCTTTGACGAGGCGGGTTTTTGCGATTCAATTACGGCCTGGGCATCCAAAATGCTGAATCCCAGGGTCATGAGGTCCATTTTTCTGGCACCTTTGATGTTCATCGATTCTCCAAGGCTTCTGAGCTTTTCTTCGCTCATAGCGTTGAGATCTGCTAAGCTATAGGGCATATAAGTTAGAAGAATATGTTTCGATATAAAAAGACGGCACCCCGATTGGTTTGCCAGTGCAAATATAGACAAAAAATCTTATTTGAGCAAATTGTCCATATAGCTGTCGCTCTTCTTGTAACGAAGAAGATCGGCCAGGGCGGCGGCATTGGCGGCGATGCGGAAGCTGTAGGACTTGTAAGTGCCCATAGGAACCCACGAAACTGCGATATTGAAGCAGTGAAGGTCGTAGGTGGCACTTATCTGGGTGGTGGTAAAGCGCATGGCCATGATATCGAAGCCGGAAGTGGCCTGGATGCTAAGGCGGGGCGTGAGCTTAATGTTGCCGCTAAGGTTAACGGTTTGAGTGAACTTGTTATTGACTATCAGTTCCTTGGTTGACGACTGATAAGTGTAACTCTTGGCATAGTTGAAACAGTAGCTCACATTGATGGACCAGGGCGCACTGGGGTTCATGTAATACACGTAACCGCCGGGGATATATTCACCGGTAATGGGATGATAATAAATGCGCTGGTATGAATTTGAATCGTCCTTTCCGCCGCCGGCCTTTTTGCCGTCGTTTCCGTTAATCGCACCTTTTCCGTTAAGCGAGAAAGAGGCCGATAGGGAAGCGTTGGTAAGCCTTAGGGGAATACCGGTAACAGCAACGTAGAACTTATTTATCTTCTTACCTTTCTCGTCAACCGCATAAGGGTCGAAATTAAGGTTACCACTTATATTGACCTTGTTGAAAAGGTTGGTGGAAGCCGTTATACCCACGTTCTGCATCCTGAGCGAGTCGGCCAGGAAGTTGTAGCTGGTATTGATATTCAGCTGATCCAGAAGCTTCACCTTCTTTGAGCCTGTGCCGGTTGTATCCCTCAGGTCACGCACCTTGGCTTCGAAGTTGTTGCCGATAGAAAGCGACACAGTTCCGGTTTTTCCTCGGCCGGGAGGGGAGACCGAGTTATGATGTCCGGAAATGCTGTAAATGTTGTACCAGGAAACGTCGTGATAGGTTCCCCGCTTGTCGTAATATGCATCCAGCGTTCTCCAGCCATTGAAGTGCGTTCCTTTTTCCGGGCTGTAGTTGAGCGATACGGAAGGCGTAATCACATGCCTGATGGCCTGAATCTTACGGTGTTTACCAAAGTTGAACATACCGTAAATACGGGTTGACATGGATATGCTTCCTGAATAGTTGTGCGTGGCGCCAAAGCCGTTGAACGCGGTTCCGGGGTCCGACACAACCTTCTGCGCCATAACCTGGTTGCCGTTCTTGTCGGTGACAAGTATCGGATTGCCTTCTGCGTCCACTTCGGTTTCCAGATACTGGGAGCCCTTGTTGAACATCCAGTTCATGCCATAACTCACGCTTGGCGTTACATTAATATATTTAAGGAGCGTAAAGTTAGGCAGGCCGATCTGGAAGGTATGGGACATACCGTTGGTGAGCCTTTGCAGGGTCTTCACAGCAAGGGAGTCGCCAATTTGCTTTTCGCGGTATATGTTACCATTTCGATCCTCGACCCATACGTAGTTGCCGTTCTCGTCATAAACGAAGTCCTGCATGTCCCTAAGCTTGAAATTAAGCTTGTTCTGGAAGGACGTCGAATAGCCCAGGGATATCTTCTCGTAGAACTTTTCCTTGCCCGCGCGGTTCTTTTGCTTGAAAGGATAGAATCGCGTTACGGAGAAAGTGATATTAGGCAAGGTAATCGAGTAGCTGGAGTCCCTGGAGTTCTGGTTGTGCAGGGCGTTCACACTAAGGTTGAACTTGCCGTTCCAGTTATGGGAATAGGAAATTGAGGAACTGACCTGATTCTGCTGTGCCTCCGTTACAGAACGGGAGTTATACCTGCTGTTGGACGGGCTTGAGAAGTTTACCGAAGCGGTGAACGAAGTTCCGGGATGAGATTTTGCATCCTGCGCATGAGACCAGCGGAAACCGAAGTTCTGCGACTGAACGAAGTCCGTGCTGCCTTTCTCGCCGGCCTGGTCGTTGGAGAATGTGAACGACAGGGAACCGTTGAACTTGTAATTGACCTTATATCTGGAGTTTACATCAACCGACCATGATCCCAGGGTATAATAGCTTCCGGTAAGGGAAAGGTCAAAATAATCGCCGAAGACAAAGTACATACCGGCATCACGCACATAAAAGCCTCGGGCCTGCTCCTCACCAAAGGTGGGTAAAAGCAGACCGGTTGCCCTGGTAGGCTTCTTGGGCACGAAACCAAAAGGAAGGCCGATAGGGATGGGCACGTCGCCGATAACGGGCCAGGCCGGGCCGAAAACGGTTTTCTGCGAAGGCTTGGTGATAACCTTGGCCATGCTAAGACGCATGTAATAATGGGGATGTTCAAGGTCACAAACCGTATAGACGCCGCCCTTCATGCTGATGGACTTGTCCGGAGCCATCTTGATCTTCTTGCCCTGAAGTATGCCCTCCGACTCCTTGGTGACCATGTTTGTGATACGGGCTTTCTGGGTGCTGAAGTTGTAGTACAGTTCGTCCATCTTATACGTCTGGCCTGCATCGGTCATCTCCGGAAGGCCTTCCATCTCTCCGGTTGCAGGATTCTTCCGGCCGGTGGCATGCACTATGTTGGTCTTCATGTCATATTCCAGATAATCGGCCGTAAGCTTCATGTTCTGGTAGGTGACAGTGGCGCCGCCGTAGTAATAAATCTTGCGCTTCCCGTTCGAAAAATCTGTTATGATGGAGTCTTTGGCCGTTGTAAAAGCCGGCCTTTCCAGCGAACTCTTGCCAAGAAGGTCCAGTGAGTCGCGTTTTGCGGCCGATATTGAATCGGCCACCTGGAGGGAATCCCGAAGGGCCGTAAAGGCCGAATCCCTTCTGTGGAGACGGGAGGAAGAAGTATCGGCTTTAACAAGGGAAGTTAACGAGTCCGGAAGCTGCCTAACGCGACGGGCAGGCAAATCCAAGGCCATGACAGCGAGAAGAATCACCGTCAGGAACAGATATTGCAAAAACTTCCTTGTCATTAACTATTTTTTGCTAAATTTGCGCAAAAATATAAGATGCAAAAATACTATATATTCCCTAAATTTCAAAACCTGGTGGCCGTTTTGGCCGCACTTCTGCTTGCAATCCCCGTGCCCGCGCAAAAGAAAGCCGCGTCGATGAAGCTGCAAACAGTGGTTATTGACCCCGGCCACGGCGGAAAAGACCCCGGCTGCGTAAGCAGGGACAAGAAAGTTTATGAGAAGGATATAGTCCTGGACGTGGCAAAACGCCTCAGGAACAAGATAGTCACTTATTACTCAAACGAAGTCAAGGTTGTAATGACCAGAGACACGGACGTGTTCGTGGAACTGGAAAACCGCGCAGTTATTGCCAATAAGGCCAATGCCAACCTGTTCATTTCCATACACGTGAATGCTGTGGACAAGGGGACGGCGGCAAACGGATATTCCATACACTGCCTTGGACAGTCGCAGAAAAAAGGGAACGACCTTTACTCCAAGAACCTGGAACTGGTAAAAAGGGAGAACGCAGTAATAATGCTGGAAGACAATTACGAGACAAAGTACCAGGGCTACAATCCCAACGATCCCCAGTCTTCCATCATCTTCAGCCTCATGCAGAACGCCCATCTTGGGAATAGCCTCTCTTTTGCCGAGGAAGTTGCCAACGCAATGGGCAACAGACCCATCAAAAACAGCCGTGGCGTGTCCCAGGACCCGTTCTGGGTGCTCTGGCGCACGGCAATGCCGTCGGTTCTCATAGAGATTGGTTTCATCACTAATCCGGACGACCTGGCCACAATGACAACCCAGGAAGGCCGCGACGGAATTGCAGAGAATATCTTCAAGGCCTTCCTTAACTTCAAGGCAAATTACGACAAGTCCACTACTGCCGATAAAGAAGAGCCCGTGCCGGCTCCCCAACCTGTGCCCAAGCCACAGCCGGATCCTCAGCCCAAGGAAGAGCCTGCAACCAAGCCAGAAAAAGCACAGGAGCCTCAAACTCCCGTACAGGAGCCAGAAGCTACCCAGGATGACAGCCCGCTATATGGAGTCCAGGTTCTGGCAACAGCCAAGGAAATGGCTTTGGACGATCCTTTTTTTGCCGGTTACAAACCCGTGGTGGTTCAAACGGGAAAGATCTATAAATATATTATAGGAACTTCACACTCGCTCAAAGAAGTGAAGAAGAATTATCCACAGTACCAGGCAAAATTTCCGGACAATTTCATAGTTAAAATTGAAGACGGAAAAACGGTGCCCGTTCGCTGATTTTTACGCGTTTTATGCGCTTGTAATCAAGATAAAAATGGATTTGTCTTATTTAGATAAATTCTAAATAGGATATTTTGTTTGCCTGCAATATACGGCATTTCGGGCAAAAAAGTGTACTGAAAATCAATCATTTAATAAAATTTAAAAATCGGCCCCGCTTGCAAATAATTTAATAATAAAATTTTTAAGTTGCAAGAGCAAATCCATTTTTTTATCAATATTTTTTCCCCCATCTTTGTAGCCAGATTAAAACGAAAACCATCTTAAATTATTCCGTCCCTGAATGACAGACCAGGAGAGACATATTGCGGTATGGAATAACTGTCTGCGGATCATAGAAAGCAACATTGATCCTCAGCAGTTTGCCACCTGGTTCAAGCCCATCCAACCGGTAGGGCTGGACGGAGCGCGCCTTACGGTAGAAGTTCCTTCAGACTTCTTCCGCGAATATATAGAAGCTGCGTACAAAGATTTAATTCGCCACACCATCCGCCGCGCAATAGGGGCCGATGCCCAGCTTTTCTATCTGGTGCGTCCGGTTCAAAGCGGTGCCGGCATGATAATCCCGGCCGGACAAAGCGCAACTCCCACCAACAATCCGCTTTCAATCAACACCTACCAGCCGTCCGGCAACCCCAGCCCGTTTGTTTTCCCCGGCACCCAGCGCCTGAAAATAAACCCCAGGCTCAATCCGGTGTACAGTTTCGGCAACCTTGTGGAAGGGGAGTGCAACAAACTTGGCGTAAGCGCAGGGGAAAGCATCTCTATGGCTCCCGGCAAAACGCCTTTCAACCCGCTTTTCCTCTTCGGCGGCCCCGGCCTTGGCAAAACCCATATCGCCCAGGCTATCGGCATAGACATCAAGGAACATTTCCAGGACCTCCAGGTTCTGTACGTAACGGGCAACGAGTTCAAAACCCAGTACATGGATGCCGTCAAGGGCAACAGGATTGTGGATTTCATTGCCTTCTATCAAAGAATCGACGTCCTTATCGTAGACGATATCCAGGATCTGGTGGGCCAGGGTTCCCAGAACACATTCTTCAACGTGTTCAACCACCTGCACCAGAACGGCAAACAGCTAATTTTCACCAGTGACCGCGCCCCCGTGGACCTTCAAAACTTTGAAGAAAGGCTGCTTTCCCGCTTCAAGTGGGGCCTGTCGGTGGAACTCAGCCGTCCGGATTACAATACCCGCCTGGAAATGCTTCGCTCGCGTTCAATGCGTGAGGGCGTAACCCTTAGCGAAGAAGTCCTCACCTTCCTTGCATCCCGCATCAAAACCAATTTCCGTGAACTGGAAGGCACCCTCACCTCGCTGGTAGCATACGCCACCCTCGGCCACAGGGAAATAGACGTGGAACTGGCTCAAAGCGTAACCGGCAAGATAGTAGGGGAGCAGGAGGCCGATGTTTCCATAGACCTCATCCTCAAGACGGTGTGCGAGTATTTCAACATCACCAGGGACATGCTTCTGTCGCCGTCCCGCAAGCGCCAGATTGTACAGGCACGCCAAATTGCCATGTACCAGTGCCGCAACCTTCTTCAGAACTGTTCGTTAAGCACAATAGGCTCAGAGCTTGGAGGCAAAGACCATGCAACCGTCCTTCACGCCTGCAGCCAGGTCCAGGACCTTATGTCCACGGACAAACTTTTCCGCCAATGGGTGGAAGACATAGAAAACATGATTGTGGTACCCGTTGAACGCTAATCCAGTTTCAACGGGTTTCTTTTTAGATAAGTGATTACCTGTGCAATCTCCTTATAGAAAGGAGTATCCTCAAGTATCTCCGGCTGGATGGCACGAATCTGTTCGTAAACTGCACGGGAAGTATCACACAACCTGTCCTTGATTCCAAGGCAGTCCGTAGCCTGTGCCAGGGCAATGAAGTGAATAGCCATAACCTGGAAGGCGTTTTCCACCACCTGACGGCAGAGCAGGGCACTGTTGGTTCCCATGGACACGATATCCTGATTGTCGTTATTGTTGGGGATGCTGTGCACATAGTTGGGCATGGCCAGTGTCTGGCACTCCGCCGTGGTGCTGGTTGCAGTGAACTGACAAGCCTGCATGCCGTAGTTGAGTCCCAGGGTTCCTTTGTTCAGGAAGGGAGGCAGGATGCCGTTGATGCGGTCGTGGAAAAGATAATTCAACTGCCTTTCCGTGAGCATGGTAAGGCGCACCAATGCAATCTTTACTTTATCTTCCTCAAGGGACACGTAGTCTCCATGGAAATTACCTCCGTGATAGACGTATTGCGTATCGGGATCCACTATTGGATTGTCGCAGGCCGAGTTCATTTCGTTCTCCAGCACTTCGCGGGAGCATTCAAGGGTATCCAGGATAGGACCAAGGATCTGGGGAGTGCAGCGAAGTGAATAATAGGCCTGTACTTTCTTCTCGAATACGGTTTCCTTGTTCTGACCGGTATAAAGGTCTATTTCGCGTTTGGAGAAGCACTTGGATGAGCCAGCCAGTTCCCGCAAGCGGCGGGCAATTACCTGTTGACCTTTCTGGCGGCGGCACTCGTTAAGGGGTTCTGCCATGAAATCGTCGTAAGAACCGGCAATCTCGTTCATCCATACGGCGGCAAGGGTGGCCCAGTCCAGCAGAATACCTGCCTGGAACTGATTTACAAGGGATATACCCGTCATTACGGAAGTGCCGTTAACGGCCGACAAGCCCTCGCGGATATGGATTTCCATCGGCTTGAGTCCGCATTCGGCCATGACATCGGCCGTAGGACGCCATTCCCCCTTATAATGAACCTCGCCTTCTCCGATGAGGGCAAGGGCGATATGGGCCAGTTGAACAAGGTCTCCGCTGGCACCTACGCTGCCGTGACGGGGAATGAAGGGACAGATGCCACGGTTAATGAATTCCACCAGCAGCTTCACAACGTCCGGATGTATGCCGGACTTTGCCTGCAGGAAGGTTCCAACCCTGGCCACCATGGCGGCACGCACGGAAGCGTCTCCAAGGGGCTTTCCGGCACCGGTAGAGTGGCTGCGGATAATGTTGTACTGCAGATCTTTAAGATAGCGGTCGTCCACCCTCCACTGCGCCATAGGACCAAAACCGGTATTTATTCCGTAGATAACTTTATCCTTGTGGAACTGCTCCAGAAAACGATAGCAACGCTCCACCTGGGCCATAGCATCGGGATCCAGCTTCAACTGCTTGCCGTGAAAGACTACGTCTTCCGCTTCTTTATATGTCAAATAAACCATTTCAAACAGATTAGAGCTGCGAATTTACTCAGAATATGCGATTTGTCCTAATTATTTAAGGAATTTTCATTATATTTACATTTTGAACCAAGACACAAAAGCTATATGAATTCCGCTTCAGTTCTCAACTATTTCAAAGAGATTACCGCAGTGCCGCGCGAAAGCGGTCACGAACAGCCCATGATTGAATATCTGCAGCAGTTCGCCGCAAGGCATAACCTGGAATGCAAAACGGACAAAACCGGCAACGTACTAATAGTAAAGCCGGCCAGCCCCGGCAAGGAAAAAGTGCCCGCACTGGTGCTGCAGGCCCACATGGACATGGTCTGTGAGAAAAACGAAGGCTTCGACTTCGACTTCCTTACCCAGCCCATTCCCTACGTAATAGAGGACGGCTGGATGATAGCAAAGAATACCACACTTGGGGCCGATGACGGTATAGGAATAGCCGCCTGCCTGGCACTCCTGGACAGCAAAGAGCCCATGGGCAAGCTGGAATGCCTGTTCACCATTTCGGAGGAAACCGGCATGGACGGCGCCTTCGGCCTGGAGAAAGGCTTCTTCGAAGGAAAAACCCTTATCAACCTGGACTCGGAAGACGAAGGACAACTTTTCGTAGGCTGCGCCGGAGGTAAGGAAAGCCTTGCAAGCTACGAGTTTACGCGCGTTCCGCTGGAAAAAGGATATAAGACCCTCAAGATAAGCGTTTCCGGCGGTATGGGCGGCCACAGCGGAGACGATATAAACAAAGAGCGCATGAACGCACTCAAGCAGCTTGTGCGCTTCCTTTACACGGAACTTCAGTTCGATTATCAATTAATTACAATCGACGGCGGCAAAAAGCACAATGCAATTTGCCGTGATGCCTATGCAATCATAGCAGTTCCGGCCGATGAACTCCAGGACATGCTGGAAGACGTAAAGGCTTTCGACTCTGTCCTCCGTGCCGAATTTGCCAAGAGCGACCCCGGCGCAAATGCATCGGCCCAGCCTGTCACCTGCACGGAGCAGCCCATTGAAGAAGGGGACGCCGCCGCCATCATTGCCACCCGGCTTGCCATTCCCCACGGTGTGCAGGCAATGTCAAGCGATATTCCGGGCCTGGTTCAGACATCCACCAACATGGCCGCCGTACACACAGAGGGCGACAAGCTCACTGTTCTTTGCTCACACCGCAGTTCGGTCACCTCAGAGCTCAGTGCAATTGCCGAAAAACTGGAAGCCACGTGCTTCCTGGGCGGTTTTGATGTTGAACATC
>JAGCWB010000060.1 GCA_017962065.1 Bacteroidales bacterium | reverse complement strand
GGTGTGATTGGAACCATGAATACCAACAGTATCGCCGAAAACTGCGCCAACTATGGTAATATCTCCTGCACCGATGTGACAGCATCCAACAGCCGTGTTGCCGGTATCGTTTCTGCAATGGGTAACAATACCGCTCTGAAGGGCTGCGTCAACTATGGTGATGTAGCATTTACCGTTTCCGGTGATAAGACTCACGGTTATGCTGCCGGTATCGTAGGACAGACCAATGATGCCAACTCCTACACCTACCTGGATGGCTGCGCCAACTATGGTGCCGTTCAGTCCGACAGGTGGTTTGCTGATGGCGATGATAAGTATATGGGTATCATCTGCGCCAACTTCAATTCCAAGGTCGTTACGGTCAAGAATTGTATTCTCGGCGGCAAGATCGGCCCTTACACTCCTACCAATGAGGCTCCGGTCGTTACAATCACCTCCGAGAACTACACGCAATACTACTCCCTGACGGCTGAAAACCGCATCAACAAGGTTGTCTTCGAGAACAATACCTTCGGCACCTATGCCGCTCCCGGTATCAAGACTGCCGAGGATCTCAAGGCTTTCGCCGCCGCAGTCAATGCCGGCACCAGCCTCGAGGCTTGGACCGATTCGGATGGCGTGGTGGTGCTGGCGGCCGATATCGACTGCTCCTCCATCACCGAATGGACCCCGATAGGCAACTGCACGTTGACTTCTACCTGGGCACACAACAAGGTTGAAACGAGCGGAGTTCTCTTTACCGGCACCTTTGACGGTAAGAATCATACCATCAAGAACCTGCACCTGAATTTTGCTCCGGCTGATGGCAATGGCGCCTTCGGATTCTTCGGCGGCATCGGTGATGGCGGCGTGGTGAAGAACATCATCTTCGACAATACCTGCTCTCTGAACATCGAGACCGCGAAGGCCGGTGTCTTCGGAATGCTGGCCGGGCTCGTGCTGGACGGCAATGTGGACAATGTCAAGAACTACGCTCCCGTTACGGGCGGCGGAACTTCCGGCCTGGCCAACAATAATGCTGCTGGCCGTGTAACTGTCGGCGGTTTGATCGGATGGGCACACGCGGCCACAAAAGATATTACCATCAGCAATCTCTACAACGCAGGCCCGATAGGTTCTTCTACGAAGGACTTTTCCCGTGGCGGCAATGCCGGTAACGGCGCCAACGGCTTTATGGTCGGAGGTGTTGTCGGATTCTCTTCCAATGACGGAAATACTCTGACTCAGACTCTTTCCAACCTGAAGAATGATGCCGACATCTATACCGATGCCGGTCGTGCTTCCGGAATCGTCGCTACTGCCAACCGCTATACGATTCTCAAGGGAGCCGAAAACAACGGAAGCATCTACCATTCCGCAAGCGGGACCTTCCGCCTTGGCGCTATCACCTGCATCACGGCCGCCGGCTGTGAACTGGAGGACTGCGTGAACAAGGGCGACCTGATTGCCCCTGGCGTTGCTTCTGCTGCCGGTGTCTGCTGCCTGATCAATGATAACACCGTCAAGATTACCCGCTGCAGCAGCCTTGGTGCCACCATCGTCTGCACCGGCTTTGACCTTGACAATAACAAGGTTACCTATGCGGGTGCTTTCTATGGCCAGTGCAATAAAACCGCTACTTTCAGCGGATGCACGGTAAGCGGCAAGGTGGGCAAGGCCACCGACGCCCTGCTGACCCTGACTGCGGAGAACTACTTCCCCTTCGTCGGGCAGGCCTATGCTAGCAACACTACCATCACCAAGGATAATATTAAATTCGCGGAATGAAAAAATTTCTGACCGTCTTACTTACCCTTATGCTTCTTTCCCTTTCCTGCTTTGCCGGCGGGAAAGGGAAGGAGTATAAACTTCTCTACTGGAACATCCAGAACGGGATGTGGCACGACCAGGGCAACGGGTATGACGGTTTCGTCAAATTTGTCAAGGAACTGGATCCGGATATCTGCGTCTGGTGCGAGGCTGAGTCCCGTTATGTGACGGACAAGGCAGTCAAGATGCAGATTCCGGAAGACCAGTACCTTCCCTGGAACTGGGACATCCTTGCTGCCCGTTACGGGCATCAATACATCCTGATCTCCGGCAAGCGGGATACCTTCCCGCAGGTCATTACCTCCAAGTATCCTCTTAAGATCGTCCGCCGTATCACAGGCAACGGGGAAGACGTCATCGTCGTCCACGGTGCCGGATGGGCCAAGGTGGATCTGGGTAAGGCGGGTGAGCTGAATCTCGTGACCCTGCATACCTGGCCCCAGCGCTACGCCTATCTGGCGGAAGACCAGAAAGCGTCTGCCGCCGAGCAAGGCGGAGATGTCTTCCGTGCACGGGAGATCCAGTACATCTGCGAGCAAACCATCGCCACGGTGCCCGGTGCGGAAAAGCAGAATTGGATGATGATGGGGGACTTCAATGCCATCTCTTCGATAGATAATTACCACTACGGGATGGATCTCTCGGACAAGGCCTTTCTTGTGCATGACTATGTGCGGAACAATACTCCGTACATCGACGTGATAGAGCGTTTCTATCCCGGAGAATTCTGCAAGAGCACCTTTTCCGGCAGGCGTATCGACATGGTATATGCCACGCCCGCCATTTTTAACAAGATAAAATCTGCCCGCCACCTGTACGAGGGCTTCGCTGAATCAAGCCGGGACCCTCGCGGAAAGGAGGTCGGGAACTTCTGCCACCCCTCGGACCACTATCCGATTTTGGTGACATTTAAACTTAAATAATTATGAGAATGCTGCTTTTTCTTCTCTCTACCTTTTTTGCATTGACTTTATCCGGATGCGGAGATAAAGGGCCGGAGCCTATAGTAGAGCCAGAGCCGGATGCACCCGGTATCTACAATGTACAGGACTTCCTTGCCTTCGCTTCTGCGGTGAACACCGGAGCATCCACAAAAGAATGGGAGAATGAAGAAGGCTGGGTGAATCTGCTCGCCGACCTGGACTTCGCCGGCGTGACGGATTTCGAACCTGTCGGTCATGCCACAGCCCCGTGGGAGAACTATTTCCCCGCAGTAACAAGCGGAAATCCCTTTACCGGCAAGTTCGACGGCAATACTCACCATATCAAGAACTTGAATCTCATCTGCAACGAAACCGTTGCCGGAAGGCATTTCGGAATCTTCGGTTATGTCGGTCCCGGCGGTATCGTGCAGAACTTTATAATTGATGACAACTGCTCGCTGACGATAAATCCCGAGGTGACCGTATCCCTTAGCACCGGCATCATCGCCGGTGTGGTGTACGACGGCACCGTGCGCGATGTCACGAGTTATGCCCGGATGATATACAAGGGCAAGGCAACAGGGCTTTTCCACATGGCCCTCATCGGTGGACTGTATGCCAAGGAAAATGGCTGCATAATCGATAGCGTTCACAACTGGGGCAAGATAGATGCGGAGGATTCGACCAATCTTAATGCTGGCGCCACGGGCATCCATGTGGCCGGGGTCGTCGGCTTCGCCAATGCCCCCACGGGCAATGCCAAACGCAACGTTATTTCCGACTGCAGCAATCACGGCAATATGACTTCCCAGGCGGGGCGTACAGCCGGTATCGTTGGTGCGGCCAATGCCTGCACGGATATCATCAACTGCGAGAACCGCGGCGACCAGATGAACACCATGCCCAAAACCGATGGCGGACGTCTGGGAAACATCTGCTGCTTCACCAACAACGGCTCTTCCATCTCCGGATGCAAGAACTACGGCAACCTGATTTCGACCACTTCCGGGCGCGTCGGCGGAATCGTTTCCCTTCCCAATGCCGGGAATTATACCGACAACGAAAACTATGGGGAGATAATCTCGGACAGTGCCTATCGCGGCGTGTTCTTCGGTTATGTGACTCAGGCCGCTGCCTGGGAAGGCGGAACTGCTTCCGGGAAGGTGGGTACGTACAACAAGGGGACGTACAAGTACGACCTGTACCCAGAGACCGATGTGGTCAAGTATCTCGGCAAGGACGGTTCGTCCGGCAAGGCAACTTATAAGAACGTGACCTATGACATCGCCACCGGCGATACACCCGTCCAACCTGATCCTGACCTGAACGTGACCGCCTCCTTCCGCATCTTCTTCATAGGCAACAGTTTCACGAAGGATGCCGTCGAGCACCTCCCTGGCATACTCGCTGCGGCGGGAATCAAGGATGTGCAGAGGGTTCACATGTACTACGGCGGCCGCACGATCCCGGAATATAACGACGGATGGAGCACATCCACCGATTATCACTGCTATGTCTGCAATCCCGGAAAGACGGGATGGACGGATATTTCCGGAAAGAGTCTCGCTACCGTGGCCGCGACCGGCAAGTGGGATATAGTCACGATCCAGGAGCATACCGGAAGGCAACTCGCCTGGGGATGGACCACTACCGAGAAGAACGCCGTCCAGGGCCTTGTAGACAAGGTAAAAGCCGCACAGGCGAAGAACGGTGGCTCGCCGAAACTCTACTACATCCTGTCCCAGGCTTATTTCAACCTGAGCAAGGCCCAGAATGTCTCCAAACCATTCTCCACCACCGACGGGATGTGGACCATCATCGCCGCCCAGGGCAAAACTGCCGTAGAAACCTGCGGCTTTGACGGAGTCATCTCCACCGGCGCCATGCTCCAGAACCTCCGCACATCCTCGCTGAACAACAGCAACGGCCTCACGCGTGACGGCTACCACATGGATTATGGCATCTCCCGTTACGGGGCATCCTGCACGGTCTTCGAGACCGTCATAGGCCCCTTCAACGGCAATATCAAGCTCGATAACAACAGTTATCGCTACAGTAAGTCTTCTACAACCGACGGCTCCTGGTCCACTCCCGTGACCGACGCTTCGGCGCCGATTGCTCTGCAGGCAGCCCGCTATGCCATCGCGAAGCCTTACGAAGTAACCAGTATGAAATGAGACAGTTGAATATCTATAATATAACGCTTATGAAACAAATGTATACTTCTCCCTCGGTCGTGCTTATTGAGTGTACGACTGAGTGTCTGCAAAGTTATTCCGGTGTCAAGAACATGCAGGATACTACCGTTTTTATTGAGTCTTTAGACGGTGACGATTAATTCTGATTATGATGAAAAAATGTAGGTACGAATCTCCATTCGTTACGGTGACATATTTTGCCGTAGAAAGTGCTATCCTCCAGTATTCCGGATTGAAAGACATGGAAACTCCTCCGGACACAGGCTGGAAAGAGGATCTGGATGATGATTTTATCGTTTAATAATGATTATTATGAAAAAACTCAACTATATTATTCTTATTACCGCAGCCGTTATGGCCTTCTCCTGTACCAGAGAAGCAGAACTACAGGAAACACAAACTCAAACCCAAACCCAAACAGGGGAACTCGTGACTATCCGGGTTTCTACCCCCGAGGCTATAGAGACCAAGGTCAGTCTCACTGAAGCCGGCGACAAAAAAGCCATGAACCTGGCCTGGGAAAACACAGACCAGCTGTCCGTCAACGGCGGCCTGTTCAGTGTGACCAATGTCATCTCCGACCACGAGGCGGAGTTTGAAGGCCCCACACCGGAAGGCAGCACCTTTACCGTCATCTACCCCGGTTCATATGCTTCGGCCGATGCATTCAACGCCCGCAGTTATGCCGCACAGACACAAAGCGGGAACTCCTCCACCGCTCATTTGGAATACAATGCCATGCTCTCCGGTGTCACAGCTTATGCCGAGCCCAAGTTCGACCCCACATGGGCCACTGACAATGGCGGCTCCCTGGTGCAGAACGGCGCCATCCAGCTCCGCCTCCAACTCCCGGAAGGCACCTCAACGGCAACATCCGTGAAACTTGTCGCTTCCCGTGCCGTATTCCCCACCACCAATGCCGGAGGTGAAACCGCCACTACGCAGACGCTCTCCCTGAGCAGCATCACGCTTCCTTCAAACCGCATCCTGGAGGCCTACATGATGTTCTCTGCCGCCGGTGTAGCCTGGCAGGCCGGTGACAAACTCACCGTTACCGTGGATACTCCGGAAGGCATGTGCTACCGTACCCTGCCGGAAATGACGGCCCAGACATGGACCGGCGGAAGCCAGTACACCATCCAGTGCAAGGTAAACGCCAACAACTTCGTCATCAACAATGCCGATGACCTGGAGGAATTCCGCGACGGTGTTAACAGCGGTGACTTCCTGTGGCAGTCCTGTAGCGTGAGCCTTGGAGCCGACATCGACTGCTCAGGCATTGCCTCTTGGACTCCTATCGGAAACGGAACTTTTGAGCCTGTTGAGAGCGGAACTGTTTCAGCAACAATGAACGGACCCGCATTCAAGGGCATTTTCAACGGTAATAACCACGCAATCAACAATCTGGTCATGACAGCTTCCCCGGACACTTACGCTCCTTACGGACTGTTCGGAATCCTGTACAAGGCAACTGTCAAGAACCTGACTCTTGGCGCAGTAAGCGCTGACACTGGTGCCTTGACGGCTACGCCAGTGGGCAGAATGGATGCCGGCGCACTGGCAGGCGTCGCCTATGGCTCAACAATCCAGGATGTCACCAATTACTTTCCCATGACCATCCCCGACAACACTTCCGCTAACAGGGTAGCCATGGGTATGGTAGGCTATGTATATGGTGACGACGAATCCGGTAAATCCGTTCTTTCCGGCTTAAAAAACTATGGCGCGGTCAACGCCACCCAGTCCGGTTCCAACACCGGCAACGGCGCCACCAGCGTTCAGGTGGCCGGCATCGCCGGATTCGGCAACAGCGGCGGCGCTTCCATCATCAACCAGATCAGCGGTTGCACCAACTACGCCAATATAGAGACCTCAACTGGCCGTTCAGCCGGAGTACTTGCAACTGCAAATACCCGCACGGAGATTAACGGCTGCTTCAACAGGGGCAAAATCAATAACTCTTACACTAACGCAAGGGTCGGCGGCATTACCGTTATCATTGCAGGTAGCTGTACCATCACAGATTGCATCAACTACGGAAATGTAAGCGCAACTGAGTCAGGCTCCAATGTCGGCGGCATCGTCTGCCTTGTCAACCACGCATCGGCAGTGGTCAGCGGCAGCGGGAATGAAGGCGTTGTTGAAGGATTCAAATATGTCGGCGGTATTGCATCCAGAATTTATGCCGGAGAAATCACCACCTGCGTCAATACCGGGGACGTAACGTGAGACTCTTATATCGGAGGCATAGTGGGTGGCCTCGGAAACAACTCTGCCTTCCCACATGTTGAAAAATGCCGTTCGAACGCATCAGTTTCAGCCAGTCTTAATGGATCTTCCCGCGTTGGAGGTATTGTTGGAGAGATGTTAAGCGGCATCCTAAACACCTGCTCTGCCAAGGGTTCCGTTACCAGCGCCGGTTATGATATCGGCGGTATCGTTGGAATAATGTATTGTTCCACTGCTGGAAGCACATACGGACGCCAATATGTCTACGATTGCCTGGCAGCCAACAACGTCACAAGTACACGCGCCGGAACTGGAGGTGCAAGATTAGGCGGCGTGATAGGCTATATCTGGCGTTATTACAACAAGGATGGGGAAACGAATCCCACAGATCAGTATTTGGCCGTTGACAACTGCATCGGTCTTAACCAGACGCTTTCAGCGGGTACTTGCACAAACGTCGGAGCATTCGCAGGAATGATTACGGCTGGAGTCGCCACAAATTACAACAGGGTCCGCGTCCGCAACAATATTACCCTGGTAGAAGACGGCAAATTTAATGCTACCGGGGCATCTAATGTAGGTGGATTTGTTGGATCCATGCCTTTTGGCTATATGGCCCACGACTACTATGTCGTATCCGATCATAGCCAGAGTTTTGGTGGCACTGGCAAGACCACAACCGACAACGTCACAAAATCGACTTCCTCCACCCTCACCAGTGCCGCGTTCTGTACAGAGCATTCGACAAGGGCTACTACTTATTTCCTCAACGTCGGCGATCCGGCTGTCAAGTACGCTTCTTCCGGCTGGGAGATTCCCGCAGGCGTGTCCTATCCGGTGCCTTCCACGCTGGCTGCGCTGGGTGAGGACTACTACAAGTAGCCGAAAGCCATGAAACGCCTCTTCTCCATCCTTGTCATGCTCCTGTGCGCGCTGGGTCTGTGGGCCCAGGGTGCGCGGGAGCTGATTCAGGAGGATGTCCTCAAGGCCGGCGGGGTGTATTATATGTATCCTTTCAAGGAACATAGCATTACCCCCGCTCCCAAGGGATACACGCCCGTATACCTGAGCCATTACGGCCGGCACGGAGCACGCTATCTGCTCAACGACACCCAGTATGAGCGGAGCCTAGGCGTGCTGGAAGCCGCCCATCAGGCCGGGGCGCTTACTCCCGACGGAGAAAAGCTTTGGGAAGAGGCCTGGGCCTACTTCCGGGAGACCTGCCAGTACCGTGCGGGAAGCCTGACGCCCCTTGGATGGGAACAGCACTTCCGCATAGCGCAGGAAATCTGGAAGGACAACCGTAAACTTTTCAAAAAAAGGCCGGTAATAACAGCCGGAGCCACCCAGGTACCTCGCTGTATCGTTTCCATGACTGCATTCCTCCAGGGACTGCTGAAGGCGGATCCCAGGCTGGATATATATGCGGCAGCCTCAACGGCGGAACTTGACGAGCTGAATCCGCACGCATCCGAGAATCCCTTCCGCACCGTGGTTCCCATGGAAGAAGGCCGATATAAAAGGAAAGACCCCTGGGGAACAGACCTCAAGACCTTCATCGACAAGCGGATAGACCACCGCAGCATCTGCTCGCGCATTTTCACGGACCCGGACTTTACAAAGCCCTTCCGCGGGACGCGCGCTTTCGTGACGGACCTCTATGACCTTGTGTTCAACATGCAGTGCACCGGCACAACCCGGAACCTGCTGTGGGTATTCAAGCCGGAGGAAATGTATCCGCTCTGGGAAATAAACAACTATATACACTACATGGAAGCGGCCCCTCCGGCCACAATGCGCGACCTCCCGGCCCTTAAGCATCTCATTGACGATGCCGACAGTGCCATCGCCTCCGGGAAACCGACCGTACGTCTTCGCTTTGGCCACGACACAGTATTCCTATTCCTTGTCTCCGCCCTTGGAGCCGACGGCTTCGGCCTGGTGCCCAGTAGCGCAGACGGCATTTCGGACTACTGGTGGAACTTCCGTTCCCCCATGGCCGCTACCCTATATCTTGTATTTTGCCAGAACAGGCAGGGCGATGTCCTCGTTAAGACTGTCATCAACGGTGATGAAGCCCGGCTCCCATTCCCCTCTGTCCAGGGCCCCTGGTACAGTTGGGATGCATTGAAACAATATCTGAGTAAACATGTCAATTAAACATATCATAGCGACGCCTCTCCTTCTCTTGCTCCTTTTCGCCTGCCAGCGGGAAGGCCAGCCTGCCAGCGAGCCGGAAATGGTACAGATTCACGTATCCTTCTCCGGCGAAAGCAAGGTCTCCCTCAGCGAAGCGGCCAACCGCCAGTCCATGCACCTGGCATGGGAGAACACCGACGAACTCTCCGTGAACGGTGAAACGTTCCACGTATCATCGGTGATTTCCGACCATGAGGCCATCTTCGAAGGGCCGGCGCCGTCAGGAAGTGATTATACCATTATATATCCCGGGAAATATGCTTCGGCCGAGGCATTCGGCCAGAGGGATTACGTTGCCCAGCTTCAGAACGGCAACTCCTCTACGGCACACCTGGAGTACAATGTCATGCTCTCCGGCGTTTCCGAGTATCTGGAGCCCAAATTCCATCCCGGATGGGCGGCGGATAAAGGAGGCACCATGAGCCAGAACGGCGTGATTCAACTTCGCTTGAAACTCCCCGACACAGTGAGTGATGTCTATGCCGTTACGCTTGAAGCCCAGGACGCAATTTTCCCCACCACCAACGCGGGAACTGCGATGTCCAACAAGCAGACGCTCACGCTTAGCAATACCGTCCTCTCCGACACAGACCACCATATCCTGGAAGCCTACATGATGTTCTCCGCCGCCGGCGTAAACATTCCTCAGGGAGAAGTGATCACCGTCTCCGTGGACACTCCGGGAGCAGTATATGAGCGCAGCCTTGCCTTCAACGCACAATCCTGGGAGGGAGGCGGACAGTATACCATCCAGGCAAATGTCCTGGACGCATCGTCAGAGCCAATTGAACGCGGAATACGCGACGCTGCGGATTTCGCAGCCTTCGCTGCGGCCGTAAACGCCGGGGAATCGACTTCACGCTGGGAGAATAACGAGGGCTGGGTGAATCTTCTCGCAGACATTGACTTCGCCGGGGTAACAAACTGGACTCCAGTCGGTAATGCCGTCGCCCCTTGGGCAAGTTACAATCCCGTTGTAGCATCCGGCCACGCCTTTACCGGCAAGTTCGACGGCAACGCACACCACATCAAAAACCTGACTCTGGTTGACAATGTCACCGTAGCCGGACAGCATTTCGGAATCTTCGGCTATGTAGGGAAAGGCGCAGTTGTTCAGAACTTCATAGTAGATTCCACCTGCTCTCTCACTGTCAATTCCTCCGTTTCGCACAGCGCCGGAGTCATTGCGGGCGTGATGTACGACGCTACCATACGCGATGTCACCAGCTATGCGCCAATGACCTATCTGGGAGCCGCTACAGGCTACCTGCACATGGCCATGATAGGCGGCATCTATGCCAATGAACAGAACTGTACCGTGGACAGCGTGCACAACAACGGCGCCATTACGGTCACTAACAGCAAGAACCTTAACGCAGGCGCCACGGCCATCCATGCCGCCGGTATCGTAGGTTTCACCAATGCCAACATAGACGGCGGGAAGACCATTACCGTCTCCGACAGCAACAATTACGGAAACATTGAATCCCAGGCAGGCCGTACCGCCGGAATAGTGGGCGCAGCCAACGCTTCCACCCTCATCACCGGCTGCGAGAACCATGGCGACCAGCTCAATACCATGCCGAAGGCTGACGGCGGACGCCTTGGCAACATTACCTGCTTCACCAACAACAGTTCCACGATTTCCGGCTGCAAGAACTACGGAGACCTCGTTTCCACAACCGGTGCCCGCGTGGGCGGCATAGTCTCCCTGGGAAACGCCGGCACCTATTCGAACAACGAGAACTACGGAGAAATCATATCTGACAGCCAGTACCGCGGAGTGTTCTTCGGCTATGTGAACCAAGCTACCACCTGGACCGGCGGCAAGGCTTCCGGAAAAGTGGGCCAGTACAACGGCGGCTCCTATGTGTACGATATGTACACCGAAGACCAGAAATCCAAGTACCTCGGACCTGTGGGATCTTCCGGTTCCATCAACGAGAGCGGAATCATCTATGACATCGCCACAGGCGCAGCTCCGGCAGATCCGGAACTTGACGTGGCTGCATCCCTACGCATTCTCTTCATCGGCAACAGCTTTACCATGGACGCCGTGAGACAACTCCCGTTCTTCTTTGAATCTACCGGCATAACCGATGTCCAGATGGTCCACATGTACTATGGCGGCCGTACCATTCCTGAGTACGTAAGCGGCTGGAGCACGTCGGACGACTACAAGTGCTATGTATGCAATCCCGGAGAAAATGGCTGGACGGAACTGAGCGGCAAGACCCTTGCCGAGGTAACCGCCATTGGAGAATGGGATTTCATCACGCTTCAGGAACACACTGGAAAAGCTATTGCCTGGGGACGTTCCCAGAGCGAACTGACAACGGAAATAGGCCAGGTGCAGGCCCTTGTGGACCTGGTCCGCCAGACCGCCGCCGGCAGCCCGTCCATCTACTATATCCTTGCCCAGGCCTACCATGACCTTTCCAAAGCCCAGAATACCACGAAGAACTTCACCGACACCAACGAGATGTGGAACGTGATTGCTCCGGTAGGTCAAGCCATAGTTGATGGCTGCGGCTTCGACGGGGTCATCTCCACAGGTGCCATGCTGCAGAACCTGCGCACCACCGCACTCAACAACAGCAACGGACTCACCCGCGACGGATACCACATGGACTACGGTATCTCTCGTTTCGGCGCTTCCTGCACTGTATTTGAAACGCTTATTACTCCGGTGAAGAGCATTTCTCTGGACGGAGTAGTATGCGGCCCTTCAACCGATTCATTCGAAGGCACCTCATGGACTACAGCCATCACTCCGGAACGCGCTCCGATAGCCCTGCAGGCCGCCCGCCATGCTATAGCCCATCCTTATCAGGTGACCTCCATGGCAGGGCCCACCGGAAATATTAACGGGGGACTGAATAATATGACTGACACCGAAGTATTTACTGAAACTATTGAAAACAATAACTAGAATATGAAATATTTCCACTGCCTCATTATTGGGCTCGCAGCCTCAGCCCTTTTCCTTTCATGTGTGAGGGAAGCTGAACCAGCATCATCTGAAGCCCAGGAAATTACTATCCGAGTATCCATCCCTCAGAAACAGGATACAAAGGTTTCCTTAACTACAACATATAACCGGCAGGCACTTTGCCTTGCCTGGAAGGAAGGAGACGAACTATCTATAAACGAGAAGATCTTTACGGCAACCAATATTATCTCCGATCACGAGGCTGAATTTACTGGTGACACTCCGGATGGGTTTGAATTCACCATCATCTATCCCGGGAAATACACTTCGGTTACGGAATTTTACGAACGGAGTTATTCCTCCCAGAAACAGATCGGAAACTCCTCCACCTCTCATCTGGAATATAACGCCATGCTCTCCAATGTGACGGAGTATGACCGTCCGATGTTCGATGCTCAATGGGCGGATGACAACGGCGGTGGTGCTCTGGAGCAAAACGGCGTCATTCAGATGCGTTTGCAGTTGCCGGATGGCGTGAGCAGTGCCAATTCCGTGGCGCTTATTGCTTCCCGTCCTGTCTTCTCTGTAACTAACGAGGGGAATGTAAAGTCGGATCATCAAACTCTTGTTTTGGAAGGTTGTGGCCTTTCTTCCAACCGCATTCTGGAGGCATATATGATGTTTTCCAGCGCCGGGATAACATGGCAGGCCGGAGATAGGCTTACCGTGGCAGTGGACACCCCCGATGCCATGTATTGCCGGACTTTGGACATGAACGCCCAGTCTTGGAATGGCGGAGGAGAATACACTATACAGTGCAAGGTGACTGCTGAGAACAACATTGCAATCAGTTCGGTTTCCGACCTGGAGACCTTCCGCGATGGGGTGAACAATGGCAACTTCCTCTGTCAGTGGGGGCATGTTACCCTGGAGAACAACCTGGACTGCTCTTCCGTTGCCGGCTGGACTCCTATTGGCGATGGCACCTTTACTTCCAATACCTTCGAGGTGTCCGGCACGCCCTTCCATGGAACATTTGACGGAAAGGGCCACGCCCTTCTCAATCTCCAGATGAATGGGACGCCTGCTGAAAACGCTCCTTACGGCTTCTTCGGCATTCTGGACGGAGCTACTGTAAAGGACCTTGTATTTGGAGCCGCGGCAGCAGATGAAGGGTATTTTAGAGTTACGCCTTCCGGTGCGATGGAAGCCGGAATAGTGGCGGGTGTCTGCCGTGCCTCTTCGATAAAGAATGTGACCAATTACAGCCCCATGAGCATCCTGGAAAACACTTCTTCGGCTGCGGCATTCTTTGGTATGGTGGGTTATGTATTGGGAACGGAGGATGTCGGCTCAACGCTGGATAATGTGGACAACCATGGAGCTGTATCCGCCCATGGCGGCAGCAACAGCGAGAATGGTGCAACCGGATTCAACGTAGCGGCTATAGCGGGTTTCAGCAACACCAGCAATAGCAGTATCCGCAACACGATAGAGAACTGCGACAATCATGGTGCAGTAACAACTTCGACCGGCCGTGCAGCTGGCATCGTGGCCGGAGCCAACGCAAGGACCCAATTATTGGGCTGCACCAACCGGGGAGACGTCGAAGACAGCTTCGCAAATGCCCGTGTGGGCGGCATCTGCGCCCTGCTGGGCAACAACTCTTGGATGAATGAGTGCTCGAACTACGGAAAAGTCATTACCTCCAATAGCAACGGACAGGCCGGCGGACTGGCATGCCTGATTAACCAGGAAGATGTTGTCATTTCCGGCGGTGGTAACCATGGGCTCATTCTGTGTGATGCTTCCTACAGGGGCACGCTGGTAGCTAATTTCAACAATTTCAAATCTGTTAGTGACGTTATTGCCGGAGGAGCCATTGCCACCTATAGCTCCACCGCCCCGAACCACATTGGCAGCTACAGCATCATCACCGAAACGAACTATATGGATTTCACTGGAGGTGGCCTGAATGACGAGAAACTGAATAAAATCACTGGTGTGGACTATGAAGCCTGGAATGATTATCCGGACGGCAGCGTCACCTACATCTCCAATGCCGCCCAGCTGCTGGCCTTTGCCACAGCCGTTAACAGTGGCGGCCCTGAGATAAGCGGCATGGCAGTGCTTACGGAAGATATAGATTGTACCGACATCGATGACTGGACGCCCATCGGCGACTGCGGAATGAGTGCCTGGACGCACACAGATCTAACCACAACCGGCAAACTGTTCTCCGGCACTTTCGACGGACAGGGACATACTATCTCCAATCTTGATATGAGTTTTTCCTCGTCCGGCAGTTGGAAAGCTTACGGTTTCTTCGGTGGTCTGGGTGACGGCGCAGTGGTGAAGGATCTCACCTTCGACAGCTCCTGCTCTATGAATGTAAGTGCCTCTTATGGTTCCTGTTTTGGCGTCCTGGCCGGGCTGGTGAAAGGTGCTACCATTGAGAATGTGGTAAGCTATGCAGCTGTCACCGGAGGCGGAACAAATGCTCTTGGAAACAACAATGCGGCTGGACGTACGATGGTGGGGGGTATCATCGGTGAAGTTCACGTCAGTGCCCAAGCCGCCAGACTGACCGGTCTGTACAATTATGGTCCGGTGGGTTCCGTCGGGAGCGAGTTTTCCCGTGGTAATAATGCCGGAAACGGGGCCAACGGTTTCCACGTTGGCGGCATAGCCGGTTTCTCCACAAATACCAATAATTCCAGAGCTGTCATATTCACCGACTGTCACAATTACGCCGATATATACACCGACGCCGGCCGCAGTTCCGGGATCATTGCTGCATGTAACCGTTACACCAAACTGGACGGCTGTATAAACCGAGGAAATATGGTGTCTTCTGCAAATGGTACATTCCGCCTGGGTAACATCACCTGCATCGCAGGCACCGGTTCCGAACTTATCGGGTGCATCAACTACGGCGACCTTACCGCTCTCAATAACGTTTCGGTAGCCGGAGTGGTGTGTCTTGTGAATCATGCCACCGTCAAAGTGACGAATTGCGCCAGCCTGGGAGCGACCCTGCTGGGGAAGAGCGTAAATATAAACGGTAATCAGACGTATAATGGCGTTTTGTTTGGTTATTGTAATTATGATGCCTCCTTCAGTGGCTGCAGAGTTAGTGGAGTAATCGGTACTAGTGCATTGAATACAGTAACCCTGACCAGTGAAAACTATTTCCAGTTTGTCGGACAGGCTACCGCCACAGCGACGCAGTGTACCAGCGAAAATATCGCCTTCGATGGCTCTTCTCCCGCGGGGAATGGCATCTCCAGTGCAGCAGACCTCGTGAACTTCGCCACGGCTTTCAATAGTGGCGGCGATGTGTCAAGTTTCCTGGTAGACGGAAAAGTGAAACTTAACAACGACATCGATGCTACTTCTATCACTAATTGGGTTCCTATCGGCAGCACCCAACCCCTGAACATTGACTTCAACGGCAACGGAAAGACCATCTACAACGTGAACTGGACGGTGGATGCCACACAGGCAGAGAGTTTGGGCTTAATCGGCTGCGCTCAGGACATCACCATCCGCGACCTTACTCTTGGTAGCAAGGACTCCCGTATTACCTTCAGCGGCAACCGGAGCAGGATCCGCGCGGGAGGCGTCGTCGGCCGGGCACTGGGAGTAACCATCACCAATGTAGTGAACAAAACCGATCTTAATGTAACGGGAACATCAGCCACCGGTAACGACCTTCATCTTGGCGGTATCGCCGGTTATGCCGACGGGTCAAGCACCATAGGTGGAGATGCAGACGATAAAGGCTGCGTCAACAACGGAAACGTCAGCGCCTCTGTTGCCGGGTGCGTGGGCGGTCTGGCCGGATACAATGCCGGAGCCATTTCCCACAGCACCAACAAGGGGAACATAAGCTGCCCTTCCAGCGGCAACTACGGCCCCGCCTGGCTATGCTCACACAACGCCACCAAGACCAAACTGACCTCCAACAGTGGCTACGGCCTGGTGGGCGGTAGCCCGGCGATGATACGGAATGCCGTAAAAGACAACTGCGAAAGCTATCTGGATCCTGAATCCGTCACTGTGGATTGGACGCTTGACAATTACTACGATTGGACTGAGGTGGAGAGCCGGGATCTGCATAGCGGAGCCACTTATCACCATTATTCTTTCACCAACCTTCCCCGCGAGATGTTCGTGCTGGAAATTGACCTCAGCAATCCAGGCATAGAACTTACGGCAGCTCTGGCCGGAGATATGATTCCGAACCCCAACGGACTCTTGGACAACGATCACAATTACCAGTTGAATACCATTCGCGAGAGACTGTCGGATGTTTGTACCAGGAGACGCGCTGAAGGAGAGAATATTCTGGCTGGCGTGAACGCCGGTTTCTTCGATACGCATGAAGGAACCCTGCGCGGTTTCCACGTAGAGAATGGAGAGCCTTTGTACATAAACAATCCGGACTGCGTGAACAAACTTCCCAACCACAAGTGGGGTCTGACGGTTTTCAAAGACGGCACCGCATCGGTCGGAGTCAAGAAATTCACCGGTAAGATGCGTGCTGCCGGGAAGGAATTCGACTATTATTCCGTGAACGATACTATCCTCCGGAGTACCCATACCGAATCTGCTGCCAAGTATCAGGCAAACCTCTATACATCACATTATAAGAAACAACCTTACAACGATCATCCTGAACTTGTGAACACTCTCACTTCCGATGCTCTTTATGTTATTTGTCAGTGGGATGGCAACCCTATGACTGTCAATACCGGTTATGCACGGGCCACCGTTACCGAGGTTCGTGACGGACGCGCCGGCAGCATTACCACGCCCCAGATAACGGCGGCAAACAAGTTTGTCATTGCACTTTCCGGCAAGATGGCGCAGCAGTGGAGCGAGTTTGTCTCAGTTGGCCTGAAGGTTGAATTGAACTGCACCATTACCGTGGGAGGCATTTCCAAACCTATTCTCACTCAGGTGAGCACGATGTACCAGCTCATGACTGATGGGCGGGATGCCTCCGATACCCCTGGCCAGAATGCCAGCCTGTATTCCGCCTACGATCCCATGACCTACCCTATTGTGAGCAAGGATGGCACAAAAGTGTGGCTTGTCGAGATTGATGGCCGCCAGGGATGGTATTCCATGGGTGTTAAGGGTTATGAAATGTATCGGATCGCCAAGAAACTTGGCGGATGGTGGGCTACCCGTCTGGACGGCGGTGGATCCTCATGCGCCTGGGTATGGAACGGTTCGTCCGGAAGCATCGTGAGCCGGCCCTACGACAATCCCGGCGGCGAGCGCAGCTGCATGAATTACCTGCTTGTTCGGGCAAAAGACTAAATCGTCTCTTTACCTTAGGGCAATGAAGAATTTCCGTGCACGGGCACGAAAATTAAAAAAGATTGCTATCTTTGCAGTTGTAACACTGGCACTGATAGCAGATGAAATATAGCCTTATCGCCATTCTATCCACCTGTGCGTTGCTTTTTGGCTGCGCGCGTGAGCCTATGTCCGTGAGGATGGTGCGTTCCGAGATGGAGCGTTGTCCGTCTGCGGCGGATCTTGATGGGATGGCCGGCAAGCTCAAGTGGAATTATACCACCGGCCTGGAACTGCTGGCATTTCTGGATTCGGAAGTGCCTTCCGCGAAAGAATATGTAGACGCATGGTATGACGCGATTATCGGGGAAGATGGCAATGTGGGGGCGAACTACAAGCGGAGCAACTACAATGTCGACCACATCTGCCCGGCGCGAACCCTCTTCAAACTCTACGACCTGACCGGCAAGGAGAAATACCGCGCCGCGCTGGACAGCATCTACCAGCAGGTGAAAACGCAGCCGCGCACCGAGGCGGGAGCCTTCTGGCACAAGAAGATATATCCCTATCAGGTGTGGCTGGACGGCTTCTACATGGCCCAGCCGTTCTATGCGCAGTACAGCGCCCGCTATCTGGATACTGAAGAGGCCGCCATGAATTTCAGCGATATCGCAAAGCAGTTCGGCGTGGCCTATGAAAAGTGTATGGACCACGCCACAGGTCTCCTGCGTCACGCCTGGGATGAAAGCCGCAGTATGTTCTGGGCAGATCCCTCCACCGGCCAGTCCGCCCACGCCTGGGGCAGGGCTATGGGCTGGTATCTGATGGCTCTGGTGGATGTGCTGGACTGGATACCGGAGAATCATCCGGACCGCGAAGGGATGATAAGCATCCTCCGAACTCTGCTGGCCCGTCTGCAGGACTATGACGACCCCGCTACCGGCATGTGGTATCAGGTCCTGGACTGCCCGGGGCGCGAGGGAAACTACATCGAAGCTACCTGCTCCGCGATGTTTACCTACGTTTATCTGAAATCTGCTGCGAAGGGATATGCCCCTGAATATGGCAAATATGCCCGAAAACTCTACCGGAAGCTGGTCAGGACCTTTATACGCGAAGAAAAAGACGGCACCATCACCCTCACCGAATGCTGCGCCGTGGCCGGTCTCGGGGGCAAGGAGAACCGCAGCGGCGACTATGAATACTACATCAACGAAAAGAAATGCGAGAACGATCCCAAGGGTGTAGGTCCCTTCATCTGGGCTTCGCTTTATTACGAAAACCGAATATGAATCATATGAAATGGATATGCTGCCTTGCCGTGGCGGCCTGCATCGCAGCTTGCGATGAAAAAGAGAATACCGGCGGAGGAATCACCAGCCTGGATGCCCCTACCGGATTGAAAGTCAACTCCAAGACCACCCATTCCGCAGTAGTCGTCTGGGATGCCGTGACAGGAGCGGATAGCTATGAGTGGAAGCTTGAGGAGAGCGGCGCAGCCGTGCAGTCTTCCACCACCAAGAACACCAATATCATCATCGACAAGCTCGCGCAGGGAAGCACT
>JAGCWB010000059.1 GCA_017962065.1 Bacteroidales bacterium | reverse complement strand
CCGTGAGGACGGGATTGTTATCGGCGCCTTCCAGTTTGTTCAGGTCCTTGGTGTTTACCAGCCAGCTTTGTGTGCCTCCGCGGGTGGAAGCAAAACCGCTTTCCGTGCTCTCGGGGAAGGGGAAATATGCGCCGGCTCCGGTCACAGGAGGAGCCTGCACACGGCCAACCAGATAGAAGGTTGTGCCCAGTTTGCCCCTTAACCAGAAGGTAACCGTGCCCTGTGTAGAGTTGAAGTCTTTGAACATCAGTACGCCGTCCTGCAGGCTGCCCCACCAGGTGAAGGTGTCGCCAAGACGGCGACTGGCCCAGGTGGTAAGGGTAATCATTTTGGGATCGGCATCTATTCCGTTGTCATATACATAGAGCACTGGGTCTCCGCCGGTGTGCATGCTGCTCACCATCAGTACGGGCTTGCCGCCGTTTATGTCGGGATTGGTATTGGGGACCACGCGGGGGCAGCTCAGGTAGAAGGTTCCGTTCTCGATCACGGTTCCAACGGGAAGTTTGCTGTAGGTTGCAGGATCCTTAAGGCTCAGCGCCCACAGGTTCTTGGTGTCGTTGGTCTCGGCAATGTAAACGTTGTCGCCGTCCAGGGTCACGTTACGGTCGGCCCCTGCCGTGAATCCTGAAATAAAGTCGCTCCAGGAGGCTCCTTCGCTTGAATATCGTCCCCATTCACGGTTCACCTGGAAGCCTTTCTTAGTCTCTTTCCAGTCAAAGGCTATGTAGGTGACAAGGTTGTCGTAGGTCATGCCCTTAAGCTGGAATTCATGGCCGTTAAGGGTGGCTTTGGCGGCTTCAACGTCAAGGCGCACAGGCACAAGATAGCTGGGGAACTGTGGCAGTTTGCCATCGACCAGCAGCACGCTGTAGTCTATGGTAAGCTTTATTGTGCCCGATTTCCCGCCTTCCGGGATGGCCGATTCTGCCGTATCCAAGGTGACAAGGCCGGCAGGAGCTTCCACGTAGTCGGTTTCGTGTTCGGCATTGAACTTGGCTATAAGGCTCTTATCCACAACTACGGGATAAGTGACGCCAATCCCTTTCATGGGCTTGTCAATCACAACGTCCAGCACCACGTTCTCCTGCAGGGGCGGCTGTACGCCAGACTTGTCTGGCTCCACATCCTTTTTCTCCACCACGCGGGAAAGCAGTTTCTGGTTCACGGTAACGCCTGAACGGTTAAGGTGAATGAGCAGGTAGCTGCGGTTGGAGTTTACCTTTACTTCAGGAGTATCGGACTCTATGATAACTGGAATGACATAGTCTTCTTTATTGCCGATATAATTGGCAAGCTCCTGGGCATCCCATGTGATGTTTACCTCTTGGGCAACGTCTTTCTCGCTAAAGTCGAAGCTTGTCCTGTCCATGGCAATAAGAGAGGGGTCAACGGCACGGAAGGCCGTTCCGTGATCGGCGTTAAAAGCCTCCAGAACGCTCTTGTAGGCATCCTGGTTGGTGTTTATATTTACGCGGGCGGCGGTGAATCCCTTGCCGCTCTTGTCAATGCCAAGAAGGTAGGTTCCGGAATGTACCGACGCTTCCGTAAAGTTCTCCAGGGAACTCAGGCCCAGGGAATCCGGAACCATGAAGTTGTTCCTGTCGTCGCGGAAGCATGCCGATACAAGCAGCAAAGCCAGTGCAAATAAACTTATCTTTTTCATAATCATTTCCACTTTAGAGGTTTACCATCCGGGGTTCTGGGTGAAGTTGGTCATTTCGGCCAGCTGGGCGCTGCCGAAGGGGAACAGGTAGTCTCGGCTGAGGAATACCGAACGTCCGCCAATGTAGTCATCGCTTACACGGGTGTAGGAGTCTTCGTAATTGTCGGCCGTAAGGTGAAGTGTCCAGTTCTCCACGTTATATTCCTTGAGTGCAACCATGGTTCGCATGGCGTCGTAGTGGCGCTGGCTGCCTTCGAAGGCAAATTCGCACATCTTTTCCTGGCGTATCATCCAGCGCAGCCAATCCTGGCCGCTGCGGGTAACTTCGCCAATGGTGCCGCCGGCGCCTTCAAAGTCAATCTCCGGATATGCTTCACGCAGGCCCTTGAGGCCGCTGCGGGCGCGCACCATGTCAACGTACATTATAGCCGTGTTAGCATCGCGGTCTTTCTTTTCGTTCAGGGCTTCGGCGTATGAGAGGTAAACCTCGGCTATCCTGAATGCGGGGAAAACATAGCGGATGCTGCTATAGTCGGTGTTCTCCTTTAGCTGGTTGCCGGCCTTGTACAGGCGGCGCCAGGTGTAGCCCACGCGGTTACAGCCCTCGGTTGCCGAATAGGGCGATGTGCACTCCTTGTTGTCGTAGCAGGTGAATCTTTGCGCGTCGCCGTCCATTGGACGCTCGCAGGGCCACCAGAAGCCGTTGGGGACAAAGTTGGAGTAGAAACGGGCGTCGCGGCCAACCGTGCTGTTGTGGGCCTTGAAAGGCTTTGCCCATGTAGGGCTCACGTCCACGATCTGCTGATAATTGTTGTCCCAGCCTGTGGCCTTATATCCGGAAAGCGGGTCAACCATGGGACGGGAATAGTCCGGCATGCTGTTGGTCTCGTAATAGCCGATAACCGGATATCGGCCTGACTCGGCCATGGGATAGGCGTCCACAAGCTTGAGGGAAGGGGTGATGAGGGAGAAGCCGTTGCGGCAAAGTTTGCCGCCGGAAGGGAAGGAGAAGGCAAGCTCGGCACCTATAGTACCAAGGTAATCTTCGCCCCACTGCCTGTACCACCAGCCCCAGATAATCTCCGGATTGGTGCTCCAGTTCTCGAACCATACGTTCTGATATGAATCGGCCGCATCCTGAATGCTGGTCATGGGGCTGCCCTTCTGGGTTAGGGTATAGTGATTCAGGTCAATCACGTCCTTGGCAGCCTTGGCGGCAACGTCCCACTTGTTAATGTCATATTCGGGGAACAGCTTTTCTCCGCGGGAGTTCACAAGGCCGGAATAGATGCCGATGCCGTTCTGACCGTTATACAGCGGAGAGGCGGCATAAAGCAGCAGGCGGGCCTTCAGTGCCATTGCGGCGCCCTTGGTTGCGCGACCCATATTCGAGTAGGAGGCAATCACGTCGGAGATGTCGTCGGGTAGAAGCTGGGCGGCGCGGTCCAGTTCCTTAACTATGAAATTCACGTTCTGCTCTACCGTGTGGCGGTCTATCTTGTCGCCGGTTATGCTCTGGTCAGAGGGAACGGGGTCGCCGTTCTCGTCCATCCACAGGAACACGGGACCGTAATGGCGGAAGAGGCAGAAGTAATAATAAGCCCTGAGGAAGCGGGCCTCACCTTCCATGCATGCTACCAGCTTTTCGGAATCCTCCTTGTCAAAGTGGAGGTTTTCCATAAAGGTAGAGCACTCGTTTATGGCCTCATAGAACTTCTTCCAGTAGTTTCCGCTGCTAACGTCAACGGCGCTGGCGCTGGAATACTCCCCGCGGCGCACTTTGTACCAGTTGGTTTCCCACTGGGACTTGGCGTGGAGGGCTTCATCGGAACGCAGGTTGGTTCCGCCCTCGTTTCCGCGCAGGTTCTCGTCCTGCGGAATATATGAATAGAGGTGGGCCAGATACTGGCGCACGGCGGTTGACCGGCTCATGATATCCTCAAGAGTTGCCTGGTCTTTGAGGTTGATGTCAAAGTAAGAGTCGCAGGAAACGGCGGTGCAGGCTGCGGCCAACACGGCAATAACTAAATGTTTGATATTGTGTTTCATGTGTGCTCCTTTTTAAAAGTTCAGGTTAATACCAAGGCTCACGTTGCGGGTGAGGGGATAAACATTGCCGTAGGACGACTCAAGTTCGGGATCCCAGAGTTTGAACTTGGAGAAAGTGAGAAGGTTTACGCCCTGAAGGTAAATTCTCAGGGACGAGATGTGAGCTTTCTTGGTCCAGTTCTTAGGGAAGGTGTAACCAAGCTCGGCATTCTTCAGGCGCAGGAAGCTCATGTCCTTCTGCCAGAAAGTGGATGCACGAAGGTTGTTGGCCGGAGTCTCCGTAGAGAAACGGGGATATTCGGCATCGGGCGAAGGATTCACCGACCAGCTCTTTTCGGCTACATCGGCAAAGATCTGACCCTGGACCTTAACGTTGGATGCGGCGCCGCCGTACAGGTTGTAACCGCCGATGATGCGCGTTACGTGCGCCATTCCGCTGAAGAATACGCTGGCGTCAATGCCTTTCCAGCCCAGCGAAATGCCAAAACCGTAGTTGATTTCCGGGATGGAGGTATAGCCGATGGCAACTACGTCGTAGGCATCTACCTGGCCGTCGCCGTTTATGTCGCGGTACTTGATGTCGCCGGGGACAACTGCGCCGAATGTCTGGGTAGGCCAGGTGTCAATTTCCTCCTGCGTCATGAAAAGGCCCTCGGCAATGAGGCCGCGCTGCTGTCCGTTGGCAAAGCCGGCGGTGTTCTGGTACGGCCATACCTGAGAAGGCTTGTCGTCGTAAATCCTCTTGTTGCGGTTGAAGGTATAGTTTCCGCGGGCCGATAACATGAAGCCGCTGGGGAAGGTATAGTCGAACTGGGCGCTGAGGTCGAAGCCCGAGTTCTGCATTTCGCCTATGTTGATGTACTGCGTTTTTCTGAAACCGACTGCCGTGGGCAGGCTCTGGCGCTCGATGAAAATGCCGCTGCGGTAGTCGTTGAAATAGTCGAACTGGAAGCGGAAGTGGTCCTGCCACAGGTTCAGTTCAAAGCCCACATTGCGTTTGAGGGCCTCTTCCCACACAATTCCGGGGTTGCCTATGTCTCCGGTAGTAACGCCCGAAGTCGCAACCGGAGTGGTAAGGCCCCAGTAGAAGCCGGAGATTCCGCTGGTGTCCATGGTGGTGTTATAGCCGAATCGGCGGTTGCCGCCAATCTGGTCGTTACCAACCTTACCTATGGAGCCCTTGATTTTGAAAAGGCTCACCCATGTTTTGATGGGGTCCCAGAACTTTTCGTTGGAAACTATCCAGCCCAAAGCGCCGGAAGGGAAGAAACCGAAGCGGTGACCGGGCGAGAAGTTCTCGGAGCCGTTGTAGCCGAAGTTGAACTCGGCAAAGTAACGGTCTTTGTAGCTGTAGGTTGCACGTCCGGCAATACCCAGGCTCTTGTAAGGGAATGTGTTCCAGTATGTTCCGGGATTGATATTACTCCTTTCGCGCATATACCACAGGAACATTCCGCTCACGCGGTGGGCGCTTGCAAACGTATTTTCATATATGGCCGACGCCTCTACGTTAAGAATGGTCTGGCCGGTAACGCTGGAACTGGAGGTGTTTATGTAACCGGTTCCGCTGTTTCCCTGAAGGGCATACTCGTAGTCCTTGACGGTGTCGTCGTAGCGCAGGAAGTAAATCCTGGGCAGGATGACGTTGGTATAGGATGTGACGCTCTTGGCATCCCAGGAAACCTGGATTTTGGCCGACAAGCCCTCAAGCAGGAATGAGGAGAAGTCCTGTGTTAGCGAAAGGGTTGTCTGCGCATTCTGCGATGACTGCACGGCATAACCCATATTATTTATAAGGTTGTACGGGTTACGGCCGTTTTCCGGATTGGAAAGGGTTCCGTCGCTGAACACCACGGGGAAGCCGATAGGGGAAATCTGCAGTGCCTAGGTGTAGATTTCGGAAAT
>JAGCWB010000058.1 GCA_017962065.1 Bacteroidales bacterium | reverse complement strand
GCAGGTTTTCCCCGGCCGTCCGTGAACGTGGCCACGTTCATCATTCCGCTTCAGGATTGCCGCATAGTTCCGTTCCAGCCGCACGCTTCCATTCCATACGGTCAGGGTACCGTGGCTAACGAAAGTGGGCACTCCACGTTGCCAAAATTCGGCCACGTCCGTTGCATACTCATCATAGTCTGCAACAAACGCCACGGTACGCAGCCCGTACTCCATTCCAGTGCACGGCTTCCACTTCACCATACGTCAGTCCTTCCGCTCCATCATGCCCGCGTCACACGTCCCCAGACCGCCTGCCTCGGTGCGCTTGGAAACCTCGCACAGCCTCCTGCAATCCACCCGGTATGTCAGGCACATTGTGCTGCCGCTGTTCCTACACTCACTTCGTTACGGCCGAAGCCCACGGCCAAGGCTGTGGGCTACGAGCCTTCACTGCGCTCCTTCCGGAGCACCGTCATCCCAAAGAGCCAGCCCCACCTGCTGCCTGCGTACTAGACACCCCCTGCGTTCTACCGGCCGCTCATCACAGAAGCAATCGCCAAACACCCGGATGAGCACCCCTTGAGCTACGGCTGATGTACGGATGTGTTTAAGAGTTCCAACTCCTGGAATACATATACCACCACCCATCCATAATTACCATATTTCCCTACCATTGCCCAGGTGTGGGCCATATATCCAAATCTAAGAGACCATGGGCACACCACCGACATCGAACCGGCGGACAAAAGACGAACGCTTAAACACCAGGCATCCACCCTCTACACACCAGCGGCGGACGCTTTCGCGCCCGCCATCGATGCTGTTCAAATGAAAAACGTCCGGATTAAAACCAGCCACGAACCCGAATCGGCCCAAAATCGCACGCTTTCAGATGAACTGTCTCCAATTACTAGAACACCTTAACCCGTTTGGCAGTCTCTGTTATACCTCCACACCGTTTACTTCAATCAAAAGTCAACTGGTTCCATCGTCCAGGTGTTGTCAATATAAGGTTCCTCATCCGTTTCGCCTTCGGGTATAGTGGTATGTTCTCCTATCATTTAATGACTACTTTGCGTCCGTTGTTTATGTAGATTCCCTTAGCGATGGGCTTGTCGCTAAGACGGTGGCCATTCAGGTCATACCATGTATCGGTGCTTACGGCGTTAGTGTCAACAGCGATTATCCCCGTGGTCCCGTCATAATTGGGCAAGCCGATGAATGATTGAGCCAAATCGTGGTTCGATGATGCGGGCAGGGCGAGCCATGCCTTATGCGCTTCGCTCTCGAATGCCACACCGCCGTCTGCGCTCCAGTACCAGCCGAGCACGTTGGAATTGTCCGTGCCGCCAATGCCCGTATTGTCGGGGCCATACGTCAGCTTGTAGTACTTCGCGCCGTCGCCGCCGCCTGTGGTCACTACAGCCGCATCGCTGCCGTGCAGATAATTCGTATCCGAGAAGTCGCGGTTGTCGATGTCCGCTGCGCTCATGGTCAGGCTACCTGGCGAAGCGGAGTTGACGGCTTTCAGCATCACTGCCGTCCCCGCAGGAATAGTTGTCTTCACAGTCGTGCCGTCACCGTCGCCGTCAGCAATCATATCATAGGTTAGCTCGTCCGCACCGTCATTAGCCGTCACGATATATGCCTTCATGCCTGCTGGCAGCGTCGCGTCGTACCGTCCATTGTAGTACGTCCCGTAGCCCTCGGTGGCCACAGTCATAGCAATTTCACTGATAAAGGGCTTGAGCGTCTTGCCTGTAATCTCTGCCCTCTGGTCATCGTCTAGTATGCCTGTATAGACTTTGCCGGTGCTGGCGGCGAAAGCCTTGCCGTCGGCGATGCAGAGGGTCTCAACATCGTTGTAGTTCGAGGCAAGGATGCCGTCACTCTCTGTAGTCCAGCCCAGGGTGACCGTACCGCTCCTCCTGGCGTATAATTGTTCTCCCGATCCGATGCCCGAGTATATTAAGTCGCCATTGTCGCCACCCACAGCAATGACTTTTCCGCCGTTGATGGTGATGGTTCCACATACTCCCACAAGGCCGCCACCGATGCCGGCAGCACCAAATCCGCCCTGTGCGACAACCTCGCCGCCATTGATGATGATTGTACCTCCCGAGGTGTTGTTGCTGCTGCCGCCAAGCCCCGCTGCATTGTTTCCGCCTCTGGCCGCAACATTGCTATTGATGACCAGCGTTCCAACCTCCCTGGCACCGATACCGGCTTTATAATCCTCTCCATATGCGTAGAGGATTCCTTCGCCTTCGATTGTCAGTTTATTGCCTGCAGACAGTTCGATACCCTTTGAGGCAGTCAGCGTCTTGTCCTCATCCAGAATGAGCGTCACGTCGCCGCTGATGGTGATGCGCTCATCAACAGTCACATCGTCATCGGCTCTGTACACGAGTCCGTAATCACTGTTCATCGTGGTGGTTGATGCCGTCACGGATATGTAATCGACGACATTGAATGTCAGGCTCTTCGACCCCGTGAAGTTGCTGCCACTCGTTGCTGTGACGGTAAGCGTGTAATCGCCCTTGTCGTTTATGGGCGTCTGGCTGAATGCTGCCGTATAGTCTTCGTTTATAGTCAACTTATTGCCGCCCGCATCAAAGACATCAAACTGAATGTCTATGTCATTCCCCGTGTAGGGATAGTAGGGCTGGATGCCGCTGATGGTAACATTCTCAAAATCTACTTTCTCCAAATATGGGTGAAGTGTCTTGCCTTCGATGTTGTCCGTGGTTGCAACCAAATTTACATCGTTATCGGTATAATAGAAATTCTTGCCTGCTGCAAAGCGGATTTCTTCAACATTGTTAATGCTGCTGAAGTATATATAATCATCCTCGTTAGTCCAGCCAAGGATTACCGTGCCGCTTTTCGTTCCGTTATAACCTACGCCTATACCGTAACCATCTTCATAACTGCCAGCGACATAGTGAGAGCCTCCATTTGCCGTCACCTTTCCACCGTTGATGGTAATGGTTCCGCATACGCCTCCCAGACTACCGCCAATAGCAGGAGTGTAAGCGCTGCCAGTAGCATTTATTGTTCCGCCATTGATAGTAATGACGCCGACATCAGTATTGCCTTGATAATTGGTTTTAGAGCCACCAATACCAGCGCTTCCACCATTTCCTCCAGTGGCAGTGATGTTACCGCTGTTGATAATCAGCGTACCAACTTCCATTGCGCCACTACCGGCATTATTCCCGTCTCCATTAGCAGTAAGGTTTCCATTGCCTTCATTGGTCTGTTTTTTGTTCTTAGACAATTCTATGCCCTTCGATGCCGTCAGGGTCTTGCCCTCGTCAAGAACAAGCAGGATGTCACCGACAACGTTGATGCGGTTGCCAACGGTAACATTGTCAGACACTTTATAAGGAACGCCATATTTTTCATTCATCTCTGTGGTAAATGCCGTAACCGTGATACTGTCCACAACGGAAAAACTGATGCTCTTTGACCCCGTATAGTGGTTACCTGCCGCCGTGATGGTAAGCGTGTAGTCACCCTTTTCCTTGATGGTTGACGGGCTGAACTCTGCAATGTAGTCCGTTCCTTCCACCATCAGATTACCTTCCAAGTCTCTCACCGTATATGTCACGTCAATGTCATTTCCCGTGTAGCGATAGTAAGGCTCTATTCCGTTAATGTGGGCGTATTCCAGAGTATTTTTGGCAAGTAGCGGATATAATGTCTTGCCACCGATATTCGTCGTTGTAGCTATTATATGTT
>JAGCWB010000001.1 GCA_017962065.1 Bacteroidales bacterium | reverse complement strand
GGCGTAAACTTCGGTCTTGTAATGACCCAGAACGGTTTTGGCGACCTTAACATGGCCCAGGTGCGCAAAGGTATGAACGACGCTCTCAACGCCAAGGAAGGCCAGCCCATGGACTCCGTTTTCGTAAAGCAGTTCAAGATTGATCCTTCAGACATGAACCGCATCATCAACGGCTTCCTCCAGAAGCGCACCGCTTACGAAGGCGCCCTTAACAAAGAGAAAGGCGACGCTTTCCGCAAGGATTTCTACGCTAAGAACAGCGCAGATTCCACTGCCTCCGGTATCGTTTACCTTATCCAGGATTCCGGCAGCGAGGTTCGCGCAACTTCAGACCGCGACACCGTTAAGGTTAACTACCGCGGCACCCTCATCGACGGCAAAGAGTTCGATGCAAACGAGGGCATTTCCTTCCCTCTGAACCGCGTTATCAAAGGCTGGACCGAAGGTATGAAGCTCGTCGGCGAAGGCGGCAAGATCACCCTCGTGATCCCTGCAAACCTTGCATACGGTGAACGTGGTCCCCGTGATATCGGCACCAACTCCACACTTATCTTCGACGTAGACCTCCTGGAAGTTCACCCCTTCGTAGAGAAAGAGAACTAAGATGGCACTTGAACTGGAAGGCACTATAAGCCAGAAACTGGGCGTCCAGAGCGGAACGTCGGCCCGTGGACAGTGGGCCAAGCAGGAGTTCATCCTGGAGTTCCCGGACGGCAATTTCACATCGCAGGCCTGCTTTACCGCATGGGGGCAGGAGAAGGTGCAGGAACTTGCCAAGTACCAGGTTGGAGACAAAGTCAAGGTTTCCTTCAACCTTAAAAGCCGTGAATTCAACGGCCGATGGTACAACGACCTTCAGATTTGGCGCCTGGCCCCTGCAGGACAGGCAACGGCCCCTGCGGCACCGGCCCAGGCACCTGCCTATCAAGCTTCTGCACCCGCAGCGCCCATATACGAGGCTCCGGCCCCAACCCTGGACGACATGCCAGGAGACCTACCGGGCGACGACGGCGAAGATCTTCCGTTCTAAAGTTCTAAAAAACCTTCGGTAAATGCCGAAGGTTTTTTGTACCTTTGCATGCTATGACAAATTTTGGATACAACAACCGCTGGGTGCGGCTTATTAAGGACATACTCTTTGTGGCGCTGGCTATATGGTTAATATGCAGCGGACGCGTTTTCGTGGTGATTATCGGCGTACTTGCCCTGTACTGGTACGGCCGTGACGCATATTTCCAGGGCAAGGCCCTTTGGCAGGAGAAGCATTATGTTCCCCGCCAGGAGGGCCCCAGGCCCGGACCTTCATCGGCCCGTGAAGACGACGGCAAAATTACCGTCACCAACCTTTCCGACGCCAAGGAAGTAGATTTTGAGAAGGAATAAAGAATGATCCCCAAGGAGACAGTGGACCTTATCCTTGACACCGCCCGGGTAGAAGAGGTGGTGGGCGACTTCGTGACGCTAAAGCGCCGTGGAGCCAGCTATGTGGCCTGCTGTCCCTTTCACAACGAGAAAACTCCTTCCTTCCACGTAACTCCGTCAAAGGGCATCTACAAGTGCTTCGGCTGCGGAAAAGCCGGCAGCGCCGTGGGTTTTGTGATGGAATACGAGCACATGACCTACCCTGAGGCCCTGCGTTACCTTGCCCGCAAATATAATATAGAGGTAAAGGAAGAGGAAGAGACGGCCGATCAGATAGCCGCCCGCCAGCGCAGCGAAAGCCTCATGGCCGTGAGCGAATTCGCCCGCAAGTTCTTCTGCGACCAGCTTCAGGAGGGCGAAGGCCGTGCCGTGGGATACCAGTATTACCGTAAGCGCGGTATAGAAGATGCCACAATTGAGCAGTGGAGCCTTGGCTGGGCACCTTCAGGCCGATCGGCCTTGGTTGACGCCGCCCGTGCAGCCGGTTACAAGGACGAATATCTGGTAGCCGCCGGCCTTGCCATTCAGCAGGAAGACGGAAAGCTCATAGACAAGTTCCGGGAAAGGGTGATGTTCCCCATCCATTCCGTGAGCGGGCGCGTAATTGCCTACAGCGGACGTACCCTAAAGGCCGATAACCCGGCAAAGTACGTAAACTCGCCGGAGACGGAGATCTACATCAAAAGCCGGAACCTTCTGGGCATATACTTCGCAAAGAGCGAAATTGCCAAAACGGACCGCTGCATACTGGTAGAAGGCAACGTGGATGTGGTTATGATGCACCAGATGGGCATCACCAACGTCGTGGCTTCGTGCGGAACTTCCCTTACAGAGGAGCAAATCAGGCTTATCAAGCGCTTCACGGAGAACATAACCATAATGTACGACGGGGATGCCGCAGGTCTCCATGCAGCCGTACGCGCCATAGGCATGATCCTTAAAGAAGGCATGAATGCGCGAGTGGTGTTCCTGCCTGACGGCGACGATCCGGACTCCTTCTCCCGCAAGCATACGCTGGAAGAGATTAAGGAATTCATAGCCTCTCACGAGCAGGACGGCATTGCCTTCAAGACCAACCTTCTGCTGGAAGATACCGGCGACGATCCCCTAAAAAAGGCCAACCTCATCAACGAGATAGCCGATACAGTGGCAGAAATCCCGGACGCCATCAAGCGTCAGGTATACATAGACACCGTTGCCCGTCAGTTCGGCATAGAGGCCGATATCATTCAGGACAGGGTCAGGAAGACCAGGGAGAAAATTTCCCTGGATGAACGGATCGCGCGTGAACGGGATAATCATCGCCGCCAGGCAGAGATGCCCGGTCAAGCCGGGCATGACAGTAGAACCGGGTATGATGCTGGGACGGAACCGCCCGTCATGGCCGGCTCCGACCGGCCATCTCCGGCTACCCGTCGTGCAATGGATGAAAAGAGCATTCTGGAGCCATCGGAGAGGGAGTTGCTGATGTTTATCCTGCAGCATGGAACTACGCCGCTTAAGTTTGAGTCGGACTCGGAGTTTTACGACGAGGAGAATCCCCAGACGGTGGCGGAATTCATAGATTGCGCCCTTGGGGCCGATAATATACACTTTGCCAATCAGGCGTACGAGGATACTTATCAGGCCTATTTCCAGCTGTACGACCAGGGCAAGGAGCAGGACGAGATTATACGTACCCTCCTTAACGGTGAGAACCGTGAGATAGCGGCTGTTGCGGCCACGCTGTCCACAGAGAAGTACGAACTTACCGTGCAGAATTTCTCCAGCGCCCTTACCACCACGGACTCGTGGCTGGTGAACTTTGTTCCGCGGGCCATTTTGGTTTACCATACCAAGCGGATATCGGCCCAGCAGAAGGAAATTAACCAAAGGCTTAAGGAAGGCGTTAGCGTGGAGGAGACTTTGGAGCTAATGACGCGCCTGAATAAGCTTAATGCGATGAATAAGACAATTAATATAAAACTTGGAAGACTGAAAAAATGAGTTACAAGCGAACCCTGGTGACCTGTGCGCTGCCTTATGCCAACGGTCCCGTACATATCGGCCATCTTGCCGGAGCCTATATTCCCGGAGACATTTATGTCCGTTATCTGCGCATGCGCGGAGAGGATGTGGTGTTCATCTGCGGATCCGACGAGCATGGCGTTCCCATCACCATAAAGGCGAAGGAGCAGGGAGTAACTCCGCAGGATATTGTGGACAGGTACCACAAGATAATGAAGGATGCCTTCACCGGGCTGGGTATCAATTACGATATCTATTCCCGCACTTCATCGGCCGTACATGCTCAGAATGCGTCGGAGTTTTTCCGCAAGCTGTACGACCAGGACGATTTCATCACCCAGGAGAGCGAGCAGCTGTACGACGAACAGGCCAAAATGTTCCTCACGGACCGTCTGATTGAGGGTATATGCCCCAAGTGCGGCAATCCTCATGCTTATGGCGACCAGTGCGAAAAATGCGGCAGCACGCTTAGCCCGGAGGAACTTTTGGAGCCCAAGTCGCGCGTGAGCGGTTCCAAGCCGGTGAAGCGCAAGACCAAGCACTGGTATCTGCCGCTGGACAAGTACGAGCCCTGGCTGCGGGACTGGATCCTGGAGCAGCACAAGGAGTGGAAGACCAACGTTTACGGCCAGTGCAAAAGCTGGTTGGACGGCGGCCTTATGCCCCGTGCCGTCACTCGTGACCTTGACTGGGGCGTGCCCGTTCCGGTAGAAGGGGCCGAGGGGAAGGTGCTGTACGTGTGGTTCGACGCTCCTATCGGCTATATTTCAAATACCAAGGAGCTTTTGCCTCAGAGCTGGGAGAAGTGGTGGAAGGATCCCGAGACCAGGTTGGTGCATTTTATCGGCAAGGACAACATTGTTTTCCATTGCATCGTATTCCCCTCAATGTTAAAGGCTTACGGGGATTATATTTTGCCGGATAACGTGCCTTCCAACGAGTTCCTGAATTTGGAGGGTGACAAGATTTCCACTTCCCGTAACTGGGCTGTGTGGGTGGACGAATACGAGCGGGATTTCCCTGGCTGCGAGGACGTGATGCGTTATGTGCTCACCGCCAACGCGCCGGAGACCAAGGATAACGACTTCACCTGGAAGGATTTCCAGAGCAGGAACAACAGTGAACTGCTTGCTATTTTTGGCAATTTCGTGAACCGCGCCGTGGTGCTTACGCATAAGTACTTCGGCGGTGCCGTGCCGGCTAATCTCAAGCCGGGACCAATTGATGCCGAGACTCTTGCACAGGTAAAGCCGTGCCGTGAGGCTCTGGAGAAGTATATTGAAACCTTCCACTTCCGTGAGGCTTTGAAGGAGGCCATGAACATTGACCGCATAGGCAACAAATACATCTCCGACATGGAGCCTTGGAAGGTGGCAAAAACAGATCTGGACCGCACTGCATCCATACTCTACACCTGCCTGCAGATATGCGCCGACCTGGCCATTGCCTTTGAGCCTTTCACTCCCTTCAGCGCCCAGAAACTGCGCGACATCCTGCGCGTTGGCATAAACGCCGGCTGGGACCACCGCGCCGGCGAATGCACTCCTACGGAGAACTTCTACAGGGCCGATGAGGGTAAAGCGGTGCATACTGTGTCCTACGCTGCAATGGTGGGCAATTCGCCTTCCTCCGCTAATAATAAGGCCGATGCTACGGAAGGCGAACAGCCCTCCATAGTGCTTTCATGGGATATGCTTGGGGCTCCAGAGCTCCTCCCTGCCGGACACCAGTTGGGAGAGGCTGTGCTGCTGTTCCGCAAGATCGAGGACCAGGAAGTGGATGCACAGATTGCCCGCCTGGAGGCTATCAAGAAGGCCCGCGAGGAAGCCGAGGCTGCAAAGGCTGCAGCAGAGGCTGCCAAGAAAGTGGAGCCGCAGAAGCCGGAAGTCACTTTTGAGCAGTTCGGCGCCATGGATATACGCACCGCAACGGTGCTTGCAGCCGAGCGTGTTCCCAAGACGGACAAACTGCTTAAGTTAAGCATTGATACCGGAATTGACCAGCGCACCATTGTGTCCGGCATTGCCGAATACTACAGTCCGGAAGATATGGTGGGCAAACAGATCTGCATACTCGCAAACCTTGCTCCGCGCGTTATTCGCGGAATTGAGTCCAAGGGCATGATCCTCATGGCCAAGCAGGGCGACGGCAAGATGCGTTTCATTACCCCTCAGGAAGTTGTAACCAACGGTGCACAAATAGGATAGACTATGTCACAGGAAGAAAGCCACGGCCTCCATTTTCTGGAGCAGATGAATCAGGACCGCATCCGTCAGGAGATGCTGGAAGCCGGTTCTCATGAGAAAAAAAGCCTCAACCGTCATCTGGATGTATCGGCCGAAGTGGCCGATGCCCTGGCGCTGGGAAAGCCGGTGGTGGCTCTTGAATCCACCATCATCTCCCACGGCATGCCGTATCCGCAGAATGTGAAGACGGCGCTTCTGGTGGAGAAGACCATCAGGGAAAACGGTGCCGTGCCTGCCACCATTGCCATTATCGGCGGTCGGCTTAAAGCTGGATTATCGGCCTCTGAGATTGAATATCTTGGAAAGGAGGGCCGCAAGGTGACCAAAGCCTCGCGCCGGGACCTTGCTGTGCTTGTGTCGCGCGGGGCCGACGGTGCCTGCACAGTTGCCACAACCATGATTATCGCCGCCATGGCCGGAATCAAGGTTTTTGCAACCGGCGGCATTGGCGGCGTGCATCGTGGTGCTGCCACCAGCATGGACATATCGGCCGACCTTGAAGAACTTTCCCGCACACCTGTGATGGTGATTTGCGCCGGTCCCAAGGCTATCCTGGACCTGGGCCTGACGCTGGAATACCTTGAAACCAAGGGAGTTCCGGTGATTGGATATGGCACGTCGGAGATGCCGGCCTTCTATTCCAGGGAAAGCGGATTCAAAGTGGATTACCGGGTGGATACTCCGGAAGAGTTGGCGGCGGCTTTCCGCGCACAGCAGGAACTTGGTTTTGGCGGCATGCTTGTTACCAATCCCATTCCGGAGCAGTACGCCATGCCTTCGCAGCGAATTAATGCTGCTATCGAGCAGGCTTTGGCCGAGGCTTCTGCTAAGGATGTTCGCGGTAAAGAGATTACACCGTTCCTTCTGGAGCGTATCTCCAACCTCACCGGCGGCGATTCCCTTGCCTCCAACATCCAGCTGGTGCTCAACAACGCCCGCCTTGCCGCCCGAACCGCCGCTGCGCTGTAGCGCCGGAATGCTTCCGGGAAGCCGCAGTTGAGCCGCCGAAGCCTGTCAAAGTCCTCTTACTCATCCCTGGTGCTTGCGCCAGGCATTGGCATAAGCGTCAATCAATTGATTTACAGACAGTTATCACCAAGCATAATGCCACCACCCTTGTTTTTTGAAGGGTGGCGGCATTTGCTTTTGGCGTAAATGACTGATTAGTAACGCTTTATAGATTTCGCAAATGCCGCCACCGCGGTGCATCTTGCAAAGCTTACACTTTTACATTAACTTTGTGAGTGCCGGTGAGCTGTTTCATCGGCAAAAACACTAAAGCGAATGAAATTCAGATATCTGCTTCTCACCCTGCTGGCTGCTTCTGTGGCATTTTCTGCCTGCGAACCCGCAAACACGCCCCAGACACAACCGGACAATAAACCCGTAGTGAATCCGGACGACGGAAAGGATCCGGATCCCAAGCCGGAAACTCAAATGACAGTAACCGTGGTAACAGGCAGCAGTCTGGACATTACCAATACATCGGCCGTAATTGTGGGCTCGTATTCAAATGCCAACGCGGATGTACAGGATTACGGTTTTATGCTGGGGACATCGGAATCGGCCATGACTCAGGATATTTCGGCCGATGGCCCGGCATCTTCGGCCGGGGAGTTCCATGCGAGCCTGGGGAATCTGAAAGAATTGACTACATATTATTATAAGGCGTATGTGATTCTCAGGAACGGAGATAAGGTTTCCGATCCATTTTACGGTGAAGTCAAAAGTTTTACTACCGATTATTACACCTGCCCGCCGGAGCCATTTGAAGTGACCGTTATTACCGGCAGTGCTTCCGGTATTACGGTATCATCGGCCACCATTTCGGGTTCATATTCAAATGCTTCTAACCAGGTGCGCGAGTGCGGGTTTTGGTGGGGTGCATCGGCCGACAGGCTGGACCAGGTGGCCCAGGCCGATAATACCGAAAGTCCGTTCACTGTAACGCTCGGCAACCTTGGTGAGAAAAGGACTTATTATTATCAGGCATACGTCATTCTCCAGAACGGTGAAGAAATCTCGGAAGAATTCCTTGGCCAGGTAAAGAGTTTCACTACTTCTTCCAGCGGCAATCCCGGCACCACCGGCGATGCACCGCAGTGGGCCGAACTTCCTGAGATAAATTTCTATACATCAGACACTTATAAGATTGACGCACAGGATAACAGCCTGTACTACGCCTGGCATATTTGCCCGGATGTTTATGGTCCCGGCAACAAACTGGCACGTAATTATACCGTGTGCTTCAGCGCGCAGCATCACTGCCCGGTATGGGTAGCGGCGCCCAGGCACAGCATGTATGTTGGCACCTCCGGCCGCACGGAAACATACGGTCCGGACCCGGATGTTCCGGCAGATTTTCAGTACAATTCCAAGTCAACCGGTGGCGGCTGCAATAAAGGACACATGCTTGGATCGGCAGAAAGGACATGTTCAAAACCCACCAACAACCAGGTGTTCTACTACACCAACATAGCTCCACAGCTGTCCGGCGGCTTCAACACAGGTGGCGGCGGCTGGAATATCCTGGAAGATTATGTAGATGGCCAGGTATGCTCCGATACCCTGTATATCGTAATCGGCTGTCACTTTGACAAGTTCACCGACGGTTATGGCAAAACGGCCAACCCTGGCAGGATTTCATACGGTGGCCGTAACGATGTATCCATCCCCACCATGTTCTACTACATTCTTCTGCGCACCAAGGATGGTTACAGCGGCAAAAGCGTTAAGGAATGCAGTGCGAGCGAGCTAAAGTGCGCCGCCTTCGTCCGCGCCCACACCAACGACCTCAAGGGCCAGAAAGTAACCTCCAAGGAGCTGATGTCGGTGGCCGATCTTGAAAAGATCACCGGCTTCACCTACTTCCCCAACGTCCCCAACGCCCCCAAGACCAGCTTCTCCGCCTCCGACTGGGGCCTGTAGCCGCCTCCCGGGGTAGCCGCCCTTTACAACAACTTATCCAGAATATCCGGCGAGAGGCCCAGTAAGCGGCCAATCTGGGTTTTTGGGGCGCCAAACCTTCTGGCAAGGGTTTTGGCAAGTACGAGCAAAGTCTTTCTGTCCAGTTGCTGGTGGGAAGAGACTTGGTATTCGTTACGGCAAATGACCTGCAGCTTTTCCTGCAGCTCCATGTCTGTAAACACTATGCTTTCCGGAAGACCGCGATCGGCATTGATTACAGCTTCAAGGTCATACACTCTTATTTTGTCAAAGAAACGTACGCTGTCTCCAAAGCGCTTTTCAACGTAATTGTAATCCACAAAACAGCGGTTTAGTATGCGTCCGTAAATGTGCTCCCAGTTGCCGGGCACTTTTGTGTGCGTTTGAAACAGCGCCTTTACTTCGGTTATTTGCATGGTTTCGATGCGTGTCCCGTGGACTGCTTCCCGCAGCGGGTTGAAATACGTATCGGCCGAATTCCAGGGGAAGGAAAATGGCGAGAACATGCGTGCCTTATACGTGTTCCGGATGATATATGCCACCTCGTTTTGGAACATACGGTCATCCGTGACTGCCGAAATGTCAAAGGCCATGTCTTTTAGCAGACCGGTCACGTTGTAGCGTTGCTTTAGCATGATTCTGAGGCGCCTGACAAGCCATAAGTAATACTTCAGGCAGTCCTCGTACCTGCCCTTTAGTAGCAGATGCAGGTGATTGTCCATCAAAGAGTAGCATAATACTCTTACCTTAGGGTGCTCACAAGTGCCCAGCGCAATTGAGTTTACGCCGTAGTCGTAATCACTCTCCGAGCGAAAAAGTCTGGCTTTCTCAAGATGCTCCATTGTGAACTGATAAACGCCCTCTCTCCTGCGAAACGTGTCTTGAAACTGATCTGGTCGCATATTGTTTTTTGCGGCAAGATAGTATAGACGGCTGCGAACATGCAAGTCATGAAAAAAACTCATCCTAAAAAACTAGTCCTTAGCGCCGTAAAAGCCAACATGTGTGCCCAATTTGTAAAAATTTTGTATATTCGTAAAAAATTATAGAGAGATGAATAAAGCAATCGCAAAATCCACTTGGATCACCCTTCTTATCACGGCACTGGTAATCTTTGCCATGGCATCTTGCTGCACTACTATAGATTCTGCTTCAGTGGGCATCAAGTTCAAGAAATGGAGTTCAAATGCCGAACTCCGCGGCGGCGTGGAAGGCACATGCCGCGGCTGGGTTTGGTACAATCCCATAACGGAGAGCATTTTCGAATATCCCACATTCATCCAGCGCGTCACCTACGAGCCTTTCACAGTTAACCCCAAGGATGCGGCTATCTTCTCCATGACCCCCACCCTGGCATACCAGATTGACGAATCCAAGGCC
>JAGCWB010000057.1 GCA_017962065.1 Bacteroidales bacterium | reverse complement strand
AGTAAATGGTAAGTGCCACGGGAACTACCAGGAAAGTGACAATGCCGCCGAACTTGGTACGGCGAGCAAACTCATTTAACAGAATGAGGCCCAGAAGGACCACGATGAGCATTGCCCACTGAGGGAGGGCATGTGCCCCATAAACTTGAAAAAACATAGGAAATAGGTATTAGATGATAAGATTTTTTCTTTCAAAACTGAAAGCATATACGGCCCAGACCAGGGTGATGATTATGGACATGGGCACGCCTACAAGGAGCATTTCGCGGAGCATTATGGACGCTCCGCCCGTCTGGCCCAAGGCGGTAAAGAAGGGGAATCGCCAGGTTAACTCGCCGTTAATCACGTGATCTACAATGAGCATCACGGTGCCGCCCCAGAGCATAAGCTCCAGAGAATGAAGGTTTCGGCCGATAAAACCGTCCTTATTTCCCCATTTGCGAATGGCGCTGGTGGCAATTGCCTGAACCAGCGGTACAACAAAACATGCCATTATACTTCTATTTCTTTAATTTCTACCTCGTTTCCTTGTAATAAATAAGTCTTCTCACTTCCGCATTCCGGGCAAATCTTTCCATGCTGCACAGTAGGGTATTTGGCCCCGCAGTTTTCACAATATGTCACTGCCGGAATAATGTTCACCTTAAGCTCACAGCCCTTTAGCATATCTTCCTTATCGGCCGCCCATCTCCAGCAGTCCGTAAGGTATTCCGGCACAACCGTGGAAACCTCCCCAATGTTCATCACCACCGCATTCACATGCTCCACACCATGCTCCTGAGCCGCCTCCTTAACGTCCCGAATGATGTAAAACACTATTCCCAGTTCGTGCATTCTTGTTTGAGATGCCCGGTCAAGCCGGGCATGACGTATTAGTTATTCCTAGTCAAGCCGGGTATGACTTAACTGTCATTCCCGACCTGATCGGGAATCTTATTTTTTCTTAAACAAAATCCTGCCGGTACGTTTGATCATATACGGAAGTATGCCGTCGAATTTGTTTTCGGAGGCTATGAAGTGGCTGGCTTCCGGGTGTTCGCGGTGCAGGTGGATGGCGTCGAAGCCGCACTTTGTGGTGCAGATGCCGCAGCCTATGCACTTGTTCTCGTCAACAACGGATGCGCCGCAGCCAAGGCAGCGGGCCGTTTCCTTACGAACCTGTTCCTCCGTGAGAGTGCCATGGTATTCCTGGAACTTGGTCTTTACAGGCACTGCGCCGGGCTCCTGGCGGGACGAATTGTCGTAGGATTCCACAACGATGTCCTTCTTGTTAAGTTCCACGAACTGCCGGCGGTTGCGGCCGATGGTCATGTGACCGTGCTGTACAAAGCGGTGCAGGGATTCGGCCGCCTCCTTGCCGGCGGCAATGGCGTCGATGGCGAACTTGGGTCCGGTAAAGACGTCGCCACCGACGAAGATGTCGGGTTCGGCTGTCTGGTAGGTGAGTTTATCGGCAATGGGATAAACGCCGCGGAAGAATTCCACCTTGGTGCCTTTGAACAGGTCTTTAAGCATAACGGTCTGGCCGATGGCGAAGATTACCATATCGGCATCCAGGGTGATGAGCTGTGACTCGTCGTATTCCGGGGCAAACTTGTGTTCGGTATTGAAAACGGAGGTGCACTTCTTGAATACAATGCCCGTAACCTTGTCTGTTCCAAGCACTTCCTTGGGGCCCCAGCCGGGGTTGATCACCACTCCGTCTTCGCGTGCCTCCGTGCGCTCTTCCAGCGAGGCGGGCATGATGTCTTCCGTTTCAAGGGAAAGCATGGGTACCTCCGATGCGCCGCTTCGCAGGGCTACGCGGGCCGCATCTATTGCAACGTTGCCGCCGCCTACTACCACCACCTTGCCGGATACTTTCTTGTGGCCGCAGTTTGCGTCGTGCAGGAACTCAATGGCCGTGGTGGTGCCGGGAAGGGTGTCCCCGGGAATTCCGGGAAGACGTCCGCCCTGGCAGCCGATGGCTACGTAGAAGCCTTTGTATCCTTCGTCCCTTAACTGCTGAAGGGTTACGTCCTTACCAACTTCCACTCCCGTACGTATATCCACGCCAATCTCTTCCATTATCTGGATTTCGGCCTTGATAACGTCCTTGTCCAGTTTGTAGGACGGGATGCCGTAGCGAAGCATGCCGCCAGGTTCTTCGTTTTTCTCGAAGACGGTGGGGCAGTAGCCCATTGCTGCAAGGTAGTATGCGCAGCTGAGACCGGCGGGACCGGCGCCGATTATGGCAATCTTCTCGTTCCACCTGCGCTGGACGCTGGAAGCTATGTTTATTTCAGGTGCAAAACGGGTTTCGGCCTTCAGGTCTTGTTCGGCAATGAATTTCTTGACGGCATCGATGGCGATGGTCTGGTCTATGGTGCCTCTGGTGCACGCATCCTCGCAGCGGCGGTTGCACACGCGGCCGCAAACTGCAGGGAAGGGATTCTCACGCTTGATGAGTTCCAGGGCCTCCTTGTACTTGCCCTCAGCGGCCTTTTTCAGATAACCCTGTACCGCAATGTGGGCAGGGCAGGCGGTCTTGCAGGGGGAAGTACCTGTCTCGTAGCAGTTGATGCGGTTGTTATCCCTATAATCTTCGTCCCATTTGTGCGGGCCCCATTTAACATCGTCCGGAAGTTCGTGCTTGGGATACTTAACAGGGCCGCTCTTGGTGCAAAGTTTCTGCCCCAGTTTAACGGCGCCGGCGGGGCAGTATTCCACGCATCGGCCGCATGCTACGCAATTCTTGGGATCAACTTCGGCCACATAGGCACTGCGGCTCATGTTGGGGGTGTTGAACAGCTGTGAGGTTCGCAGGGCGTTGCAAATCTTTACGTTGCAGTTGCATATTGCGAATATTTTTCCCTCTCCGTCAATGTTTGTCACCTGGTGCACGAAACCGTTATCTTCTGCGATCTTGAGGATTCTCATGCACTCGTCGTAGGTTATGTAGTGGCCTCGGCCGGTCTCGGCCAGATAATCGGCCATATCGCCTACGCCTATGCACCAGTCCCGGTAATCGTCGGCGCAGCCTTCGTCCATCTTCTTTCGGCCGTATCGGCAGGAGCAAATACCTACGCCCAGATGACCTTCGTACTTTTTAAGCCAGTACGAAATGTGCTCTATGTCAATTGATTCGTTCTCCATGGAAATGGCTTTTTCCACGGGAATAACGTGCATGCCGATGCCGCTGCCGCCCATGGGAACAAGCGGAGTGACCTTTTCCAGCGGAAGGAAGGTCATGCGTTCGAAGAACATGGCCAGTTCCGGGTGTTTGTCCATTAGCTGGACGTTCATGTTGGTATATTCCGCGCTGCCGGGAACGAACATGGGAACCCAGTAAACGCGGTCTTTGCGCTCATAGGTTGTGCCGGGGATGGGACCTTGGTCCGTATATTTATCGCCGTAATCGTACTCCAGCATGCCAAAGAACGACAATTTGTCCAGAAGCTCGTCCAGGGAATCATCGTCCGGGGTGTAGTGTTTTTGGGCGTTCCACTCGTGCAGGAGGGCATAGGGCCGATGTTCACGCACCTTGAAGTAATTGCCAGGAAGCATGTCCAGCAGAAGGTCCAGCGCCGCCTCACGGGTTGCCGGATCCATCTCGTCCTCGAAGATGCAGGCCAGGCCCCAGTATTCGGGGTCTTCGGTTGTCATCTTTATCTTGCCCGGAACGCGGTCCGTGACGTGCTTGATAAATTTTATGAGCTTGGGATTGGGGTTTTTGTCGCCTTTATGCTTGGGGACAAATTTGGTTGACATCTCAGGCATAACTATGTGGTTTTATTGTTTTTTCCATTCTTGGACCTGGTTCAGGAGCCAGGCGGCAAAGGCGTCCACGCCTTCGCCGGTTTTTGCGCAGATGGGGATTACCTGCGCCTTGGGATTGCGCATGTGGATGTACTCCTTGCACTTTTCCAGATTGAAGTCGAAATAGGGGAGTACGTCCATTTTGTTGATGACGACAACATCGCAAATAGAGAACATGAGGGGATATTTGAGAGGTTTGTCTTCCCCTTCCGGTACGCTAAGAATCATTGCGTTGCGAACTGCGCCCGTGTCGAACTCTGCAGGGCAGACCAGGTTGCCCACGTTCTCCAGGATTACCAGGTCTACGCCTTCCATGGGCACGTTGTCCAGGCCCTGGCGGGTCATCTCCGCATCCAGGTGGCACATGCCGCCGGTGTGAAGCTGGATGGAAGGAATGCCGGTGGCTTCCTTGATCTTTATGGCATCTACGTCCGAATCAATATCGGCCTCCATTACGGCTATCTTTATCTTGTCTTTTAGCCGATTGATGGTTTGAATAAGGGTGGTGGTTTTGCCACTGCCGGGTGAGGACATCAGGTTAAGGAGATATACTCCTTTGACTTTCAATTCTTTACGAAGTTTTTCTGCATCTTGGTCGTTGTTGGCAAAAATGCTCTTCTTTATTTCGATAATTTTGACTTGGTCCATTAGTCTAGGTCTTGGTTTACAAAGATAAAAATAAATTACGAGTAAAAAAAATATGTTTGTTTTCAAAAAGTTAGCTATATTTGGACATGCTAGACAACATCATTTCCAAGATTAACGCAATTGTGTGGAATCCGGCCCTGGTGGTGCTGCTTATTGCCGCCGGTCTGTATTTCTCTTTTCGTACGCGTTTCGTTCAGATAAGGAAGTTCTCTTCGATGCTTCGTTCGCTCTTTAGCCGGACGGAAAAGAATGCGCAGGGAATTTCATCTTTTCAGGCATTCTGCATAGCCCTTTCCGGCCGTGTGGGAACCGGAAACATAGTGGGCGTTGCTACGGCCATTGCCTTTGGCGGTCCCGGGGCAGTTTTCTGGATGTGGGTGGTGGCTTTCTTCGGGGCTTCAACCGCCTTTGTGGAAAGTACTCTGGCACAGATATATAAGTTTCCACACAGCTCCGGTTTCCGCGGAGGCCCGTTCAGTTTTATCGAACATGGCCTTGGAAAGCGCTGGATAGGCATTGCCTTCGCCGTTATCACCATCCTTTCATGCGGCTTTTTCCTGCCCACGGTGCAGGCTAACGGGGCGGCATCGGCCATTAACAATTCATTCAATCTGACTCACCTTGTTTCCGGAATAGGCCTTGCCGTGCTGCTTGGACTGGTAATCTTCGGAGGCATAAAGCGAATTGCCACGGTGGCTTCAATCGTAACGCCTTTCATGGCCCTTGGGTACATACTTATGTCGCTGGTGGTCATTGCCTTCCATATTCATGACGTGCCGGCCGTATTCGCTGCAATCTTCAAGGGCGCTTTTGGTCTTAGTCCGGTTTGCGGCGGCATCATAGGTTCCACCATTGCAATGGGCGTAAAACGCGGCATTTTCTCCAATGAGGCGGGGCAGGGAACAGGCGCAATAGTGTCGGCTTCAACGGATGTGCCCCATCCGGCCCAGCAGGGTCTGGCACAGGCGTTCTCGGTGTATGTGGATACTCTGTTTGTGTGTACGGCCACGGCTTTAATGATTTTATGCTCAGGTACTTACAATGTCTTTGGCAGCAACGGGGAAATGCTTTTCGCGGGCGCTCCGGAGCTTGCTAACAATTATGTTAACTACACTCAGAGCGCGGTAGATTCTGTGTTCGCCGGCTTTGGCAGCCGCTTCGTTTCCATCGCCATGATATTCTTTGTCTTCACCACGGTTGTTGCATATTATTTTTACGCGGAAACAAGCATAATCTACCTCTTCCGCGGCAGCAAGGGGAAAGGAGAGAAATGGGCCATTTTAGTGCTTCAGGTTCTAATGCTTGCTGCAGTTATCTTTGGCGCCGTAAGGGAGGCTGATGTGGTATGGCAGCTTGGCGATATCGGCGTAGGTCTTATGGCCTGGGTGACGGTGGTTTCAATACTGATCTTGTGCCCCAAGGCAATCAACTCCCTGAAGGATTTTGAGAAGAAGAAAAATGAAGGAGAACTGGAAAATTCTTAGCGGAAGCGCACTAAAACTTCTTGCGATATTTTCAATGCTGGTGGACCATCTGGCGGCCTTCCTCTGGGCGGGTCAGCCTTGGTGTATGGCGCCCCTCTTCAACATAGGTTCGCGCCCTATTTCGGCCTATTTACTTATGCGCATGTTCGGGCGCATTGCCTTCCCGCTATTTGCTTTTCTTATAGTTGAAGGATTCATTCATACAAGCAGCCGTAAACGCTATGGTATCAGGCTGTTGGCCTTTGCGATAATTTCGGAGATTCCGTGGAATCTGGTTCATACCGGAACGCTTCTGTATCCTGGCCAGAACGTATTCTTCACCCTCTTTTTAGGCTACCTTGGCCTTTGCTCAATAGAGAGTTTTACGGGCTCAAAACTGGTATGGAGCCTGATTGGCCTTCTTGCCGCATCGGTGCTTTTAAGGGCCGATTACGGCTGCGTAGGATACGGCTTCATCCTTCTGCTTTACGCGCTGCGTAATCATGAAATTGTGCGTGCGATTATTGGCTGCTGTGTGCTTGGAGGCCGATGGATAGCCGGTATCGCCTTCATTCCCATTGCCATGTACAACGGAGAGCGCGGCTTTATAAAAGGAAAAGCGGGTAAATACTTTTTCTATTTGTTTTACCCGCTTCACTTACTTGTTATTTACTTCCTTCGGCAACAGCTTCTTTGAACATTTCAATGAGCTTGGCGGCCGATTTGGCTATGTCGTACTCTTCCATCGATTTGGCATAGAGTTTTCCCTGTTCCCAGCGCTCCTGGGGGTGCTCAAGCCACCAGTCCATCTTTTGAGCCAGATCCTTGGGATCTTTCTCCCTGAAGATGCTGCGGTCGTCCAAGGCGAATTGATATGCTCCGCTTATACGGCCTTTGGCTATGACGGGAACCAGAGCCTGCTGCATGGCCTCCATTATTGAAAGGCCTTCCACCTCTATTGTTGCGCAGTGGACACAAAGATCGGCCTCGGCTGCCAGAGTGCGAAGCTCATCTCTGGAATAGAAGTTAATGATTGGCTTGTATTTTAGAACGCCGTCTTTATAAAGCTTCATTGCCATTCGGGTGTAGGCCTTTTCCTCTGGACCCTGGCCGGCAAGACAAATCTGTATGCGTTTGGCAAATGCGGAATGCCTAAGAGCCTTAATAAATGTGGGCTGGTCCTTTTCTACGGACATGCGGCCTATGTAAATCACCTTAAGTGGACGCTCCGGATCCAGATATTTTGCCGGAGGATCGGCCGGCCTGATGCATTTATCGGGAATAAGTCCGTTGGAAATCACGCGCAGCTGTGCCTTGAAATCCATACTCTTAAGCCTTTCATAGACACTGACGGTTGGGCACTGTATGAGGGTGCAATAGTCGTATAGTTTCTTCCTCCAGAACTTCAGTAAAGCGTCGTTGGCCCATCGCCAGTTGCCCATCGCGAGCGAACTCATAATGTTTTCCGGATGAATGTGGTATGTGGCCGTAATGGGTTTTCCAAGCTTCCTTGCCATATTTACGGCATGTAATTCCAGCACGAAGGCTTCCTCGAGATGGACTACATCGGCCCATCTGATGGCTTTTTCCAGTACTTTTTTGTCCGTAGATGCATATCTGAATCCCTGGGCATCGATAATTGGCTGGAATATGGGGAAATGGTACATTTTCAGCGGAAACTCCGGCTGAGGACCATTGGGATCATCATTTTCGCAGGAGAGAACGCGGACGTCCTCACCGGCATCTCTAAGGGCTTGAACAGTCCGGCGTGCCGATGCTGCCATACCCTGGCCGGAAATGTAGAAGCTATTTATAACAAAGAGTATTTTCACGTACTTGCTGGTTTAGGGAGCGCAAAGATACGAAAAATTCCCGATATTCCTATTTCTTCTTGGGAACTCTCTGGCTTACGCCTATTGCGCCGGTGGGGCATACCAGACGGCATAGATGGCAGCCTACGCATTTTGTGGCTATTAACCTTGGTTTGCGGGTATCCGGGTCGAATTCCAGGGCCTGGTGACCGCCGTCGGCGCAGGAGATGGTGCATCGGCCGCAGCCTATGCACTTTTCGCGGTTGAACTTGGGATAAACCACCGTTGTACGGTCAAGGTCCGAAGGGCGATGGAACTTTGGAAGCAATTCTCCCACAAGGTCTTGCAGCTTTTCGATGCCTCTTTCGGCCATATAGTTTTGCAAACCTGCAATCAAATCGTCTATTATGCGGTATCCGTATTCCATTACGGCGGTGCATACCTGTACGTTGCGGCAGCCAAGCTGGATGAATTCCAGTGCGTCTCGCCAAGTTTCTATGCCGCCTACGCCGCTGTACTGGGCATCTCCCATGATGGGGTGCAGAGCCATTGACAGTATGTGCCTTAGGGCAATGGGCTTCACAGCTTTTCCGGAATAACCCGAGGCTGTCTGGCATCCGCTCACCTCCGACCCTTCGCCCATGGTAATGCTCTTTATGGTGTTAATGGCCGATATTGCATCGGCCCCTCCGGCGTATGCGCCAAGGCCGGGCTCCGATATATGGGTGATGTTGGGAGTCATCTTGGCAATGACGGGGATGGAGACGTTTCTCTTTACGAATGCGGTGAGGAAGGTCACAAGCTCCGGATCCTGGCCCACGTCGCAGCCCATGCCGCTTTCCCTCATCTGGGGGCAGGAGAAGTTGAGTTCAACTGCGTCGCAGCCGGCGGCCTCGGCCATTTTTGCGAGTTCTATCCACTCTTTCTCGCCCTGGCCCATGATGGAGGCGATGACGGCCTTTTCCGGGTAATTCTTTTTGAGTCGCCTGAGGATGTCAAAATCCATCTCTACCGGATTCTCGCTGAGTTGTTCCATGTTGCGGAAGGCGATGAAAGAGGGACCTTCCTTGACAGCGTCAAAACGGGGCGATACCTCGCTTATGTCTTCCTTGCATATTGTCTTGTAGAATACGCCGCCCCAGCCGGCCTCGAATGCGCGGGCTACCATTTCATAGTTGGTGCACACGGCCGATGAAGCCAGGAAGAAAGGATTCTGGTAGTGGATGCCCACGAAGTCTATTTCGAGGGAGGGGAGTTTTTTGGGGGCTGGCGCTTCGGCCGGAAGGGCCTTGGCAATTTCCCTTATGCGGATTGGCATGTCGTAGTGGATACATGCTTTCTCGGCTTTTTCAAGTTCCTCTTCAGTACTGCCTTCCAGCCACTTGTGGGCCAGTTTTTCGTTACCGAATCTTATTGCGCGTATTGCGCGGGCGGGGTCTGCTTTTTTGCAGGCTTTGCTGCAGGGTGCATCCTTGCACAGCAGACAGCGGGTGGCTTCTTCTTGGATATGCATGGTCAGTTAGTTTGTACAAAGATATGGAATCTTTTAATAAAATCACTATCTTAGCAGATAAAACAGACTAACGATATGAAAAGGTGCATTCTTTTTACTGTAATGGCAGTGTTCTTTGCTTGGGCATGCTCATCGGCAGACTCTTGGGTAAAAGTTAAAGGCAACAAATTTGTGGGCCCCGACGGAAATGAACTGGTTTTCAAGGGCCTGTGTTTCTCGGACCCTGTAAAATTGGTGGCCGACGGTCATTGGGACGAGGAGTATTTTGCGAAAGCAGCCGAATGGGGTGCCAACGTTGTGCGCTTTGCCGTTCATCCGGCAAACCTTAAAGCCATGGGCTGGGACCAAGCATTCGAGGTTTTTGACCAGGGCATAGAATGGGCTAAAAAGTATGGAATGTACGTGATAATGGACTGGCATTCTATAGGTAACTTGAAGGACCAGTTATACACATCTCCCATGTATAATACCACAAAGGAAGAGACCTTCAAGTTCTGGCGTACGGTGGCCGGCAGGTATTCCAATGAGCCTGCAGTGGCGCTCTATGAGCTTTTCAACGAACCCACTGTTACCGCTCCGGAGGTAGGGGACTGCAGCTGGCAGGAATGGAAACAGCT
>JAGCWB010000056.1 GCA_017962065.1 Bacteroidales bacterium | reverse complement strand
GCTCGTCACTGAGCTCCAGGGTCCCGTCCAGGATGATGCGCACCTCGGCAGAGCCTTCAATGATATAACCGGTCACATGACCGTCCTTGCGTTCATACACGCTGAGTCCGGGAACGGGGTCCGGCGTATCGTCGGTAATGCCGTGGCGCTTCAGCACGCGGGAATTCACCCACACGCTGTGGAATTCCGCTTCCTGAATCTGGATCTCTGCATCCGGACAAATGGCGTCCAGATCCTCATAAGTAAGGGTCTCGCCCATTAAGTCCTTTTTCTCCAGGATGAAGCGGTAGCACTTCCGGCCGGGATTCTTCTTGATATAATCGGCCATCAAGTCCAGGGCCTCCTGTTTGCCATTACAAGCAAAGCGTTCTCCGGCATCCGAGTAGGCAAAGCCCACGGGCAGGGTCACGTGGACGTGGCTGTCGAAGATGCCAGGCATGATGAACTTTCCGCCTAGGTCCGTGACCGGGCCCTCGTAGGCCGCGAGGCCCGCCTCGTCGCCCACATAGATGAATTTACCGTCTTTTACCGCAAGGGCGGTCGCCTTGGGCTGGTTCTTGTCCGCCGTAAAGATTTTGGCGTTCTTGATGATTCTGTCTGCTTTCATACTTATTATTTCTGTTCGCGCGCGGCGATGATATCCAAAAGGTAGTGAGGGGTAAAGTACTTGTCCATGAACTGGTAGTAGCCGAGCAAGGGAAGAACGGCTTTGTACTGCCTGGCCAGCAGGCCCTGCTTGATGCGTATGTCACCCGGCCCGGCGATGTCCAGGACGTTCTGCTCGTCCATCGAGTAGGCCTTCCATTCGATCTGGTCTGTCGATGGGTTGCCACAGCGTGCGAAGTTGGTCCACATCTGCTGGGTGGTCGTGAAGATCTCGTCGGGGACGTTCGTGCCGTTGAAGGTACTGTTCGTCCCGATGCCGCGCATGTTGAACACGAATATGAGCTCCACGGAATGTGCCGCCCCCACCTCGGCATTGCTGCCCGGGTACGACCAGTAGTAGCAGAACGTCTTGTTGAACGCGCTCTGCACGTCCAGCTGCTGGAGCATGGGAACCCTGAACATGAGCTCGTTGATGAACTCCGTCTCGACAAGTCCCGGTTCCTGAGACCTGCAGACCCGCCAGAATTCCTCGTAATACTTCTTGTCCTCTTCCTTCAGGCAGAGGGCTGCGTCGCCCACGGCTTGCCGGGCGAACAGCTTTTGCTCAGCCATGGTCAGTTCCGGGCCCTCGCCCATGAACAGCCTGGCTTCGTCGGCCGTGCTGCCAGCCATGATGGATATGTGTTTCGCATAGCCCTTCTTGTACAGTTCGATGGGCGCCTCAGGGAGCACCTCTGTTCCGTAATAGGGACAGGACGTGAACTGGCCGACCGCCTGGACATACGCCTCCTGGAGTTTCTCTTCGCTCAGCGCCATGATGTCGTCCATGGTCTTGCAGCCGGTGTACTCGAGCAACGCCCTGGTCTTGCCCTGCGCGGATTCGCAGTCGACCGGGAAGGCCAGGGTGGTCGAGCCGCTCTGGGCGATGGCCTTCTGGAAATACCGGTTCGCCTCCTTCATGACCGGCAGGATGGAGACCGATCCGCCGCCGGCGCTTTGGCCGAAGATGGTCACGTTGTCGGGGTCACCGCCGAAGGCGGCGATGTTCTCATGCACCCACCGGAGCGCCATAGCCTGGTCCAGCAGGCCGTTGCAGGGCGCCGTCTTGAAGTTTTCACCACCGCTCACCGACGAGAAGTCCATGAAGCCGTACATGTTCAGGCGGTAGTTGATATTCACCATAATGATGTCACTATGCGCCTGGACGAGGTTGGCTCCGCTATAGGAGATCTCCGAACCCGAGCCGACGACGTAGGCCCCGCCGTGGATCCAGACCATCACCGGCTTCTTCGGGGTCTTGTCGTCGGTGTTGACCCAGATGTTCAGGTAGAGGCAGTCCTCGGACATCAGCTTCTGAACGCAATCCGGATAGCCCAGTGAGCCGTAAGCACCCTTTCCGTAGTACTTGGCCTCAAAGATCCGGTCGCTCGCATCCACGTACTCCGGCGCCATGAAGCGGCGCCCGCCCACGGGCGGCTTCGCATAGGGGATGCCCAGCCACGACGCAACTCCGTGTTCCTCCGTTCCGACGAAGGTGCCGTTAACACACTTCACGGCATGGGCCTCGTCGTAGCTTCCCGTGATTTCGCTGTTCAAGCACTCATACGGCTCGAAAATAAGTAAATCCTTGAATTCCCTTTTCATATTTGCTTTTTCTGTGAATTGTATATAATCTTATTGATCACTTGGTTCGGAATCGGGACATTTGCTTCCATATTTTTGGGATCCGCGGCATGCCGGCTGATGATGACACCCGTGTCGGTCTCGCCGGTCGCGAACTTCATATGCGGGTTGGCCTTCAGATCTTCCTTCATAATGGAATAGCCGATAGACTTTTTCAAACTATTATAACATATAATACTTGGTGAGGAACCAGGTCCTGTCCCAATCTACAATCTTCACATCCGATTCCTTGGCGGGATGAATGTCAAACTCGTCCAGGACCATCACCTTCTTGTCCGTGAGATCATAGAGCGGCCAGTTTTCTGCCGGAACGCCGGTCTTGGCAAACTGCACCCACATCTTGCGCAAATTCTTGCAGAAAGCAGGGTCATACGGCTTTCCTACAGTGAATTCCGGATGGTCGAATACGATGGCCACCTCCTCGAAGTGGGCACTTTTCAAGATGGGATCTGAGTTCTCGGCCCTGAAATAATAGGTATAGGATTTACCGCCCCCCTTTGTCTGGCACTCAGACATTTTGATGGCACCGTCGATGAACCAGCTGTGGCCAAACAGGCGGCTGTCCGGTTCCCAGTCCTCTACCGCCCCTTCTTTGCAGAAGCATTCCACCTTGGCTTTTTCCTCGGGAGTCAGCAACTGGGCATACTTCTTCGTCTTGCGGTCTGCAGCCCACGCTTTGAATTGTTCCACGCCCCATTCGGACACAAAGCACTTCATTTCGTCCTTGTTACATCCTTGAAGGAAGATGATATCCTTGGCGATGCCACTTTCGTATGCCGACCAGGGATCGAAAGGCAGGATGCGGCCGTCCCTTACGGGGAATATACGCATCTCAATGGTCTTTGCCGCCGTGTCCACCAGCGTCCGGGCATCGATCTTCATTAAATCGGCAACGGTCTTGCATCTCAGGACCTCCATCAAATCATTTGTGGCGGCGATGCTCTCTTCCAAAGAACTCGTCTGGACGGGGGCGCCGCTCTGTGCGATGACTTTCCGGAAATACTGCCGGGAGCCTTTCATAAGCGGCTGCATGGTCACGCTTCCGGCGCCGGCCGATTCACCCCAGATGGTCACGTTGTCAGGGTCGCCGCCAAAAGCCGCGATGTTCTCGTGGACCCACTTCAGCGCCATCCTCTGGTCCAACAGTCCCAGATTCTGTGCGTCAGGATAGTCTTTTCCATCGGCCAGATGGGCCAAATGGAAGAAACCGAGGGTGCCCAGGCGGTATGCAACGGTTACAAAGATCACATCGGGATTCTCTTTTGTCAAGTTGGCACAGTCAAAGATCTCAATGCCCGTTCCGCCGACTGCATATGCACCGCCGTGAATCCACACCATGACCGGTTTCTTCACTGCTGACTTATCGTCGGCCTTCCATACATTTAAATAGAGACAGTCTTCGCCCTGAGGTTCTTCGATACACTCGACCTGAACGGCGAGTTTGGCAAAATGGTAGGCCTCATATATGCCGTCGTCCGCTTGAACATCTACCGGCGCCTTCCAGCGCAAGTCGCCAACAGGCTGCTGGCCTACGAACGGAATTCCCTTGTAGGAGATAATATTATCCGTCTTCTTGCCGACGAAGATACCGTTCACGCATTTGACGGCAAGGGATTGATCATACTTGCCGCACGTTATCTTTTTGTTATTCATCTCTGTCACATGGTCTGCTTTACGTCTTTTTCTATCTCTGAATAAATGGTAGCGGCTTCGGTTTCGGTATATTCCGGTTTTTCAAAGCTGTCGGAAAAAACCACCTTGATACTAGCCAGGCGTCCGGCTAGTCTCCTGTCCCGCCTGAGGTCGTGCCCGGTAAGAAGGATATAATCACAAAGATTATCTCCCATAAACCAGAAAAGGATGAAAAACAGCTCACGCGAAATCTCGTCCAGACCTTCCGAAAGCCAGAGCAAGAAAGCCGAAACGACCAAGCCGACGGTCATAATGACAAAGCGCTGGGTATGCCGCCTTTCCTCTTTTTCCACCATACCCAGCTTGTAAGAAAAAAACTCACGGATAACCGCGACAATGGTTTTTCTCTCCTCCGGGGTGAGGCAGTCCTCAATGATGTTTGCGACAATGGGACAATTGGAAGGAAGCACCTCCGCACCGCTTTCCAGATAATCGACGAAATCCAGATTCGGAGTCTCGTATTGCCGGACACTGAGGGGGTTGACGACATCGTAAAAGGAGGAAATCCTGATAGGGAAGGTAGCAATTCCATTATTGATATAATCCCTGTGCAGCAGATAATCCATCTGCCCTTTTCTCGATTCGAACAACCTGCCGATCCTTCTACGTTTCGTGGCCATAGGAACTAATTCACTTTAGTTCCGGCAAAATACACCTCGGCGGGCTTGTTGTAGCTGAAGCCCTGCTGCTCTGCTGTCAGAAGGTCATTGTCAAACACCAGGAAATCGGCATCCTTGCCCACTTCGATGGAGCCTTTTTTTGTCTCTATTCCAAGCTGCTTGGCGCCATTGATGGTGTAGCCCAGGATCATTTCTTCGATGCTCATCCTCTCGCTCTCGGGAGGGAAAGGAGCAACGGTTCTGCTGTATTCGTCGAACCGGGTCTTTTTGTTGATCCAGCGAGTCATTCCGATTTCCATGGCAAGATAGGGACTCCAGTTCTTGAAGTCGCCGTAGAAGACTTCGTCGCTCGACCATGTCACCAGTGCACCGCTGTCCCACATGGTCTTGCAACGGAACATGGAATGGGCACGGTTCTCTCCGATGAAAGAGGGCCAGTACTCAATGGGATTGCCGCCCACGTTGCCGCTGTGCCACCACGGGGTAAAATTGGCAATGACACCCAGTTTTGCAAAACGCTCCAGATCGGCGTCATCCTGCACCCACAGATGGGCGCAGGTAACCCTTACGTGGTATTTGTCTCCCAGTTCCTTGCGTGCCATTTCCACACCGTCCAGCACCACGCGGGAAGCAGCTTCGCCCACGGTATGAACGTGAAGATCCAGTCCCGCTTCATTGAGTTCTTTCAGAATCTCTGCCACCTGCTCCGCCTGGAAGGCGGTGGCCCCTTTTATACCGGTATCCACGTAGGGCGTTACCATAGCCGCAGTCTCTATCTTCAGCGTACCGTCCATGAAGATCTTCAGCGTGTGCACTTTCATGTGCTCTGTGGTAAACTCCTTATGGAGGCGCTTTACGCCCTCCAGGGCCTCCCTCATTTTCCTGGGCTGCGTAAGGACATAGCACCCGTCGACATAGACGGGCAGTTTGCCCTGTTTGTCCAGTTCCCGCAGATATCTGTAAATCCGCTCGTTCATGGGATTTTGCTCCGGGAAGCCGGCGTCAAAGACGGCGTTTACGCCATACTGGATGGAACTGTCCAGCCAGCGAAGGACAGCCGCGCTGATCTGCTCGTCGGTGAGTTCATTCACGCTGTCAAAGAGCATGGGCCAGCTGGCATTCTCATACGAGTTTCCTGTCACGTGCCCGTTTTTGCGCACGAAATAGGCCAGTTCCGGCACGGGGTCGGGGCTTTCATCGGTAATACCGTGTTTCGCAAGAATCCGGGAGTTTACCCAGTTGCTGTGCACTTCCCCCTCCAGAACCAGCATCTCCGCATCCGGGCATATCGCATCCAGGTCTTCCTTCGTGAGGTCTTCCCCTGCGAGACAAGTCCTTTCCATCATGAACCGGTAACGCTTCTCCCCGGGATGCTTCTGGATATAATCTGCCATAAAGGCCAGGCATTCCTTTTTGGTGGCGCACATGACCGGCACGCCCAAATCCGTGTACTCAAAGCCAACGCTGGTGGTGATATGGACATGACTGTCGATAAGGCCGGGCAGGACGAATTTGCCGCCGAGGTCCGTGACCTCGCCTTCGAAAGCCGACAGGCCGGCCTCGTCACCCACATAGACGAATTTTCCGTCTTTTACCGCAAGGGCGGTCGCCATGGGCCGGTTCCTGTCTGCCGTAAATATTTTGGCGTTCTTGATGATTGTTTCTGCCTTCATGGTTATGCTTTATTAACAGACCCTCTTGGACGACCCGTTTCCGAGGCGCTCTGCCCAGGACATCATCAGGTCTTCCCGCCTTCCGAAGATATCCTTCTGCATGCCGATGGCATCGTCAAAGACCATCGTCTGGCGGTCGTCGCCCGAGAATTGCTTCCACTCGTATTGGGCGGTGGAGGGGTTACCCGTCCGGGCGAAGTTGGTCCACATCTCCTTGACGACGTGGCGGAACTCGCAGTCTTCGTTCGAAACGATTTCTCCGCTTCCCATCGGGTCCGGTATGCAATTGTCGAACAAGTATGGAAGCTCGCACGCGTGGATCGCACCCAGCTGGGGAGTTGTCACCGGCTTCCTGACAAAGTACATGTAGGTGTTGCCGCCGGCGGCAGCGTGCCGGATGGCCATGTTGGTGTTGCCGGCGCGGAAGTTGATATCGTTGCAATATTGTTCCAGGCGGCTCCCCTCGCTTTCGCCAGCCATTGTGGCCATGAATTCGTCATACAGGGCCTTCTCCCGGTCGTTCAGCAGCGCCCGATCCCGCTTCGCGATCCACCGCAGCGTGTTCGCGAAGCCTTCTTCACCGCCTTCGAACGGAACGAAGTACCTGATTTCGTCCAGGGTGGACCCGATCATCAAATCAATCTTGGCCCGCTTCTCATCCCCCCACATCGGATACATGTCCGCCCGGTCCTCGGGCAGCGTGACGCCGTCGAGGAGCGGGAAGTTGGCACCTCCCAGAAGGCAGTTCTTGTCAATGACAAAGGCTTTCTGATAGGCTTCTACAAGCTGTTCGGTGGTGAGAGCCATGAGCTCGTCCATAGTCTGGCAGCCCGTGGCGGTCAGGAAGTTCTGCGTGACGTGGATGCCATGCTCCATC
>JAGCWB010000055.1 GCA_017962065.1 Bacteroidales bacterium | reverse complement strand
ATTTACCCTTTCCAGGAGAATGCCGATGCCCAATTCAACACGGCCCTGCTGTACGAGCTTCCGCTCCTGCGTTACTACGCCGAGCCCCTGCTCCGCCGCATTATGCCTTCCTCCCCGGCCTTCCCGGAGGCAGTGCGCCTGCTAAAGTTCCTGTCCTACATAGTGCCCCTGCAGCCCTCCGAAATCGCCGCCATCCCGCCAACCAGCATCCTCCGCGAATTCATCGGCGGCCAGACGCTGTAGAGCTTGTGGCTTTGGAGTCCGCGAGCGGTGCGTTTTCGGCAGTTTCCGTTCCCTCCGCGTACCTTCAGGCCCGCTAGGGGCACGTTTTTGCCCATTATCGTTCCCCTCGCGGACCTTTCGGCCCGTGAGGGGATCATTTTTGGCTCCAAACGTGCCCTGGATGGGACTTGCGTTCTATGGTAATTCTTTGATGTTTCCATAATCTTTTGCACGGAGTAATTGTTGAACAATGTGTTTGGGCATATTGATGGACAACGCAATCTGTTCTACGCTTAGTTGATAATCCTTGTACAGTCTAACGGTCAGGTTCCCTTTCTCGTTTTGATCTAACTGGCTAAGGCTTCTACCTTTAAACATCTCGTGTGATGTCTTTTGAACCAGATCTTTGGATTCTTCGGTGGAGTACTCTACAATCTCGTCCAGCGATCTGGCTACTGTCACGAATGCTTCGTAGTCTTTAACCAATCTAATAAGATAATCCTTGGGACTTTTAAACAATTTATTAAATAGTTGTGTGTCAATAAACGAAGATGGCAGCAGCCCGACTACAGGATGAAAAAGCCAATTGTCGGGGATAGTTTCGTGAGAGCAGGTGATTGATTTCTTTTCTCTTATAGAAAAGGAATCGGCACGTCTGGCTTCGGCCAGTAGTTTCATTTGTGAAAAATGAGTATAACACGTTCCCCACACATAACCACCGGGGACGCAGATTAACTTCTCGTAAGCATTGCGGTCTACATATATGATGTTACGGCGCATCTGCGTCTCATTCTCAATGGGCACCAGTTTGAATCCATAATCTTCCGGCAATGGCGGATATCCATCTTTCACCAACCTGCGCGACAGTTTCCTGTGAATATAATCGAAAGCATTAACGCAGGCATTTCCAGTGCCGCTCATTATAATGTGAATGTGATTTGGCATTAGTGAGAATGAATAAACAACCACATCGTATTTGAGCGTTAACAGGCCGATCACTATCATCCCATAAGCATATTGCGCCACGTTATTAAACAACAACATGTTTTTTAGCCCGTCCGTGCTAAGATGATAGTATCCCTTTTTTAAGACGCGATACCGACTCCTCTGTCTCTTCCTTTCTGTCATGTATTCCGAGGATGCCGGATTAAGGTGGCATCCGTTCGCAAAATAATGGGATAGTATCCTAAAAATCAAGAATCGTAAAAAAGATTGTGTTGTTTCACAATAAAATATTGTGTTTCTTACGATTCTGTTGTGTTTTTATATGGAACAATGCTTCATTAATTGTGGTTCGCCAGCGGTACGTATTCGGCAGTTTCCGTTCCCTCCGCGTACCTTCAGGCCCGCTAGGGGAACATTTTCAGCCCAAATCGTTCCCGAGACGGGGCCGCTTTTTCCCATTTTTCTTTGTATCTTTGTAGCCTATGGCAAAGAAGGAGTACATACAGGTGCGGGGGGCGCGGGCTAACAACCTGCAAAACATAAGTGTAGATATTCCCAGGGGGGAATTTGTGGTTGTGACCGGGCTCAGCGGCAGCGGCAAAAGTTCTTTAGCCTTCGATACTATCTATGCCGAGGGACAGCGCCGCTACATTGATACCCTGAGCACCTATGCCAAGCATTTCATGGGCATTTTGGAAAAGCCGGAGGTAGAGGAGATAACCGGACTTAGCCCAATCATTGCCATAGAGCAAAAGACCACCGGCAACAATCCCAGGAGCACTGTTGGAACCATAACGGAAATATACGATTTCCTGCGCCTTCTGTATGCAAAGGGCTCACGCGCATTCTCACCGGAAACGGGCCGCGAAATGGTGCGCTACACAGACGCCCAGATAGTGGACCTTATCCTTACACAGTATGCCGGCCGCAAGTGTTATCTTCTGGCTCCGCTGGTAAGGGGCCGAAAAGGCCATTACCGTGAACTCTTTGACCAGATGCGCAAACGCGGTTACACGGAAGTTCGAATAGATGGTGAAATACAGGAACTGCAGCAGGTTACGGCCTTGGACCGCTACAAGCCCCATTTCATAGAGCTTGTTGTGGACAGGCTAAAGCCCGAGGCCGGGGACGACCGCCGCGTGCGGGAGTCGGTGGCAAGGGCGCTCAATATCGGCAAGGGCTCCGTTGCTATTCTTGACATAGAAAGCGGGAAACTGTCCCATTATTCCAAGCATCTGGTGGATCCGGAAAGCGGTCTTTCACTGCAGGAGCCGCAGCCACACAGTTTCTCCTTCAACTCGCCACAGGGTTATTGCCCCCATTGCAAGGGCTTGGGGACCATCGTAGATGTGAATCTGGATACAATAATCCCGGACCGCAGCAAGTCGGTGGCCGATGGCGCAATAGTGCCTCTTGGAAAGGTCAGGGAAAACCGCAAGTTTGACATTATCCACTCCATAGCACGCAAGTATAACTTCAGCATCTACGACCCCGTGGAGGCTCTTCCGGACGAGGTTGTGAGCCTGCTGGTTTATGGCTCTGAGGACCTTTTCCGCGTTGGTGAAGGCAACCTTACGGAGATGGAAAGTTGGGACGGAGTGATAGACAATATCGAAGATACAATAGTATGTCCGGTTTGTAGCGGAACACGCCTTAATGCCGAGGCCCTCTGCTTCAAAGTAGATGGGAAAACCATCCCTGAGGTGGCTGCAATGGAGATGACGGAACTGCGCGAATGGCTGGACAAGATTCCGGAAGGCTTCACGGATAGAGAAAAAAACGTATCACGCGACATCTTGAAAGAGCTGCGCGAAAGAGTGCAGTTCATGCTGGACGTAGGCCTGGACTACCTGTCCCTGGACCGTGCCACAGGCTCCCTTTCCGGCGGCGAAAGCCAGCGCATCCGCCTTGCTACCCAGATAGGCTCCAAGTTGGTGAACGTTCTTTACATCCTTGATGAACCTTCCATCGGCCTGCATCAAAGGGATAACCGGAAACTGATAGCATCGCTTAAAGCCTTAAGGGACGAGGGCAATTCCGTTATGGTTGTGGAACACGATGCCGAGACCATGTTCAACGCCGACTGGCTGGTGGACGTTGGCCCCGGCGCCGGCGAAAATGGCGGCCGGATATGTCTGAATGCACCTTTATCGGCCCTCCTTGACGGCAAAAAGATGGATGACGATACCCGGCAGCACTCTGTTGTTGGCAAGTCCGTTACCCTGGATTACCTTAAAGGAAAGAAGAGCATCCCCGTTCCGGGACTTCGTCGCCGCGGCAACGGTTTGTACCTCACGCTCAAAGGCGCCTGCGGAAACAACCTGAAAAACGTCGACGTACGCTTCCCGCTCGGCTGCCTCATTGGCGTTGCAGGTGTCTCCGGCAGCGGAAAAAGCTCACTGGTGAATGAGACTTTGATGCCCATTCTCAAGCAAAAGTTCTACCGTTCCAAAGAAAAACCGCTGTCGTACAAGTCCCTGGAGGGCATAGAGAACATAGACAAACTCATAGAGATTGACCAGAGTCCTATAGGCCGCACACCGCGTTCAAATCCGGCAACCTTCACGGCCGTATTTAACGACATACGCCAGCTTTTTGAAGAAACCCAGGATGCAAAAGTGCGCGGTTTCAAGGCTGGCCGATTCTCCTTCAACGTCCCCGGAGGCCGATGCGAAGAGTGCAAAGGCGCTGGCATCAAGGTTATAGAAATGAACTTCCTGCCCTCCGTTCACGTGGCCTGCGAAGTATGCGGCGGAAAGCGTTACAAGGAAGATACCCTGGCCGTTAAATATAAAGGCAAGAACATAAACGACGTTCTGGAAATGTCCATAAGCGAGGCTTACGAGTTCTTCAAACCGGTGCCGCGCATTGCCGCCAAGCTTAAAGCTTTGGTAGATGTAGGCCTTGGATATGTACGCCTTGGACAAAGCGCCGTTACCCTTAGCGGCGGTGAAAGCCAGCGCATGAAACTGGCCGCCGAACTCTCACGCCCCTCAACAGGCAAAACCCTTTATATCCTTGACGAGCCCACCACCGGCCTTCACTTCGAAGACATAAATGTGCTGCTGGGCGTTCTGCAACGCCTGGTTGATGCCGGCAATACGGTGATTGTAATCGAGCACAATCTGGACGTGCTCAAATCAATGGACTACATATTTGACATGGGCCCCGACGGCGGCCGCGCCGGTGGCCGCATAGTAGCCGAAGGCACGCCCGAAGACCTTGTCCTGGACAAAGACTCCGTCACCGGTCCCTTCCTGAAAGAAGTGCTGTAGGCCAACCATCCACCTCAATAATCTCCCGGCCCCGTCTCGGGAACGATTTGGGCTGAAAGTGTTCCCCTAACGGGCCTGAAGGTACGCAGAGGGAACGGAAACGGCCGAAAACGCACCGCTCGCGGACCTGCGCCTTAAGGGAAGGGAGATTTAAACAATTGCAGAAGTAAACTCCACACCCCATTCGGCGCGGAGGCGGTCCATCAGGTGCATCACGTATAGGATTTCGGCGTGGGGCATTTGCGGGGCTTCCAGAAGGCCGGCGGTAATGGCGTCCTTGCAGGCGCGTAACTGATACTCGAAACCTGTAATTTGTTCAGGGACAGTTATTTCGCGCTCTACGACATGGCCCTTGCGGCACACGCGTATGTGCTGGGGATTAATTGAGTCGTCAAATTCAAGATAACCTGTTGTGCCGGCAATTACGGCCTTGTTGTCGCCCTGGCACCAGGCCGATGCCTGGACGGAACAAAGGGTACCATCGGCCAAAATCATGGTTATCACCTCCGAGGCATCTACTCCTGATACAGCCTTGATGCAGGTTGTGTTGATCTTTTCTACCGTGGAGTCCGTGAACATGCGCACGAAGGTGAGCACATATACGCCTAAATCCAGCAGCGCCCCACCGCCAAGCGACAACTTCTGTACGCGTTCCTTTGCAGAAACATCATATGCCAGGGTTGCCGTTATCATTTTTGGCCGTCCTATTATGCCGGAATCTATAAGTTCCCGCCCCATGGAAACCATGGGCATGTAGCGCGGCCAGATTGCCTCGGCTACAAAAACGCCTTTCTCACGGGCCAAGGCAAGGATTGTGGCGGCTTCGGTAGCGTTTAGCATGAAACTTTTTTCCACCAGGCAGGGCTTCCCGGCAAGGATTGCATCCCGGCACACGGGGAAGTGAAAAGAGTGGGGGACAGCTATGTAAACCAAGTCTACATCGCTGTCTCCCAGTAAATCGGCATACGAACCGTATGCGCGGGGAATGCCAAAGCGTTCCGCAAATGCCTGTGCTTTAGGTAGGGTTCTGGAACCAATTGCGAGGCACTGCATGTCCTCCATCGCAGCCAGCGTCCTGGCCGCTTTCTCGGCAATGTGCCCGGCCCCTATTATCCCTACATTCACAGAGCCTTAAGGTTGCGGGGGTTGTGGATGTCCTTGCCTTCCACCGTATAGAGGTACTCCAGCAGATCGGCATAGTGCTCTTCCACTTTGCCGCGGACTATCTTCATGGTGGAGTTCATCATCTTGTTGGCAATGGTGAATTCCTGGTCACAGATACCTATTGCCGAAGGAAGCCAGCGCTCCGGGAACATGCCCTCATGCCTGCCGCCTTTCTTGTAGCTGTCCACATCGGCCTGAATAAGGTCCAGCATATAGCGTTTTCCGGCATCCGATGCGGGATCCAGACCACGGGCCGTACATGCTTCGGCAAGGGCGGTCTTGTCCGGAACAACGAGGGCCACGCAGAAAGGTTTCTGGTCGTTGTGCAGTACGCAGGAGTTAACCCACTTGGATGTTTCGGTCAAATTGTCTTCGAAGCCTTCCGGGGAATACTTTTCACCGTCCGATGAAATCAGCAGGCTCTTGAATCGGCCCACAACATACAGGAACTCATGATCTTCCGGGCAAATGTAACCCATGTCGCCGGTGTGAAGCCAGCCGTCAATTACAGTATCGGTCGTGGCTTTGGGATTCTTCCAGTAGCCGGCCATTACGTTTTCTCCTCGAATTACAATCTCTCCGCGCGTGCCGCGGGGAACTTCCTTGCCCTCGGCATCCAGAATTACGCAGTCCATGGGCTTAACAATGCGGCCCGATGAGCCAAATCGTGCGTGTCCGGTGGAGTTGGCGCAGATAATTGGTGTTGCTTCCGTTAGTCCGTAACCCTGGAACATGGGCATGCCAACGGCGCAGAAGAAGCGCTGAAGTTCAATGTCCAGCAAGGCACCGCCGCCAACGAAGAACTGCATTCGGCCGCCAAAGCTTTCGCGAACCTTGGAGAATATCAGTTTGTCAAACAGATCCACCAGCGGCTTTGTCCAGAAAGTGCCGCCGTTACCGCGGTTGTAGTATTCCTTATTATATTTAATGGCGTTATCCAGGGCAAAATAGAACAGTTTTTCCGTTGTGCCGCCCTTTTTCTTGATGCCGCTTTCGATATTCTTTTTGAAGTTGCGAGCCAGCGCAGGAACCGACAGCATGCAGTGCGGGCGCGTTTCCATAATGGCCGATGGAATGTTTCGCAGCGTAGCCATGGCATTTTTGCCGATAGGAACAAATGCTATTGATCCACCGTAAATCATCATGGTGTACATGCCGGCAACATGGGCGAAGCAATGGTCCAGCGGAAGGATGATGAGCATCACCGCATGTTCCTGGATATTGATAACGGAACTGCCTTGCTCCACATTGGCGGTATAATTGCGATGGGTGAGCAAAATGCCCTTAGGATCGGCCGTAGTACCGGAAGTATAGGAAATATTGGCGTAATCGTTGGGGCCGATAGATTTGTACCGTGCCTCGAATTCCTGCCGATGGGCTTTGAGGAACTCGTCGCCCATTTCCTGGATCTGGGACATCTTTATTTCCTTTGCCTCCAGCTTTTCGTAATCGAAGGCATTGTCGTCAAAAACGATTACCTTTTCCACCGCCGGGCACTCCGGGAGAATTGCGCGGATCTTGGGCAGGTGGTTGCCGGAAACAAGTATCCATTTTGCATCCGAATGGTTGATGCGGAAGATAAGATCCTTGCCTTCTCCCAGGTTCACCGACAGCGGAACATCCACCGCGCCGGCGTACAGAGCGCCCAGTTCGGCAATTACCCACATTGCACGGCTTTCCGACAGAAGGGCAATCTTATCGCCCTTCTTGAGGCCCAGCGACATAAGGCCGGCGCCAATGCGGTATGCCTCTTCACGGGTTTGGCTCTGCGACAGTTCCAGCCACTTGCCGTTTACTTTTTCGCGGAGGTAGGGATGGTTTGGATATACTCTTGAATAATGCTCTACAAAATCAATGATGGTGGGTTTTTCTACCATAGAATGTTCAGGTTTACTCAGGAGGGAAGAGGCCGAAGAGTTCGGCGTCTATTTTGTCGGTAATAAACTGGAAGCCTTCCGGATTATTCTCGAACTTTATGTTGTCCACGTCTATGATGAGCAGACGGGCTTTGTAGTCTTTGATCCAGTCCTCGTAGCGCTGGTTGAGGCCGGTGATGTAGTCTATGCGGATAGAACGCTCATATTCACGGCCGCGCTTCTGGATCTGGGCAATGAGGTTGGGGATGGAACTGCGCAGATAGATAAGCAGGTCCGGCGGGTTCACAAGGGACATCATTAGGTCGAACAGGTCGCTGTAGTTCTCGAAGTCCCTTGTGGACATGAGACCCATTGCGTGGAGGTTGGGCGCAAAGATGCGGGCATCCTCGTAAATGGTGCGGTCCTGGATAATAACCTCTTTGTGCTTGGAAATCTCCACCACGTCCTGGAAGCGCTTGTTCAGGAAGTAAATCTGGAGGTTGAAGCTCCAGCGTTCCATGTCTTCATAGAAATCGGCCAGATAAGGGTTGAAATCTACGGATTCGAACTTGGGTGTCCAGCCGTAATGGGCGGCCAGCATTTTGGTAAGGGTGGTTTTTCCACTGCCGATATTACCTGCTATAGCGATATGCATAGTATAATGTATATGTTAGATTACAAACTTACAAAAAATTCACGATACTGCCAAGTTCAGCGTGTGTAGTAGTCTATTGTGCGTGCAATTGCCCTTTGGCATACGGGGCAGAAGCTTTCGCACTCGTTCATGCGCATGCGGCATTCCTGTACAGGCCGATAAACGCCTTTGGAGCTGTTTCCAGCGCCTTCAAACACGCCCAGCTTTCCGGTGAGTTCCTTCTTGAGTGCTGCGTCAAGATTATCCCAGTTGCGGCGCACCTCGAAATAAGGCATGTCGTGGCTGGGAGGGGTTGGAACTGGAGTTCCGCCGGGCAGCATATCGGCCCATTTTGAGCCGAAGTCCTTCAGGGTTGTTATATTGGGTTCCCAGGGCTCCGTGTCCGGGCTGTACATGGGCTCGAACTCGTCGTAGGCGTATTCATCGGCAAGGCCGGCAAAAGCGTGGCCGAATTCATGCACGAACACAATCCCGGAACTTGGATGGTCACAGGTAGCAAGGGTTACGCTGTTAAAGATGCCTCCTCCGCCATAAATGGGAGTGTTTACAAGGACTATGACATGCTCAAAAGGAACTGTGCCCAACTGGTCATAAATCTTTCTCATCGAGGAACTTGTAAGGTAGCGCTCGCTGTAGAAAGTGTCGTAGTGGGAGTTTGCCGCAGTGGTGTTCCACTTTCCTTCGTGGGGGATGCTGGGACCTTCGTCCTGAGAAGGGGCAAAGACAGCGCGTATATTGAATTTGTCTTTAAGGGCTGTGTAGGGTGCAGTTGCAAACAGGGAGTCCTTTACCAGGCGGCTTGCATCGGCAAAGAATTTATCTTCCTGCGTGGCGGTGTAGCCTTCGCTTAACACTACAAGGTCTATTGCATTTGCCGCCGAGGCGCTCTCAAGTATGGTCCGTACGTGGTTGAGACCCGGTTTTGCCTTGCGGATAAGTATGTCTTCCGGATCCACCCTGTGTCTTAGGCTGGCAGTGACCTTGCCGTGGATGTCCGTTACAGTTAACTCTGCGGTAACAGGCTTTTTGGGGAAGGGAACCTGGATGCAGTTCTCGTATGCCCTGGGGCGGTCTTTTGCCTCGGCCGTCTGCTGCCATTCCCTGAACAGGGTAGAGAAGCTGTTGGCATAAAGTACCGTGCCGTCATCGGCCTTAAGAGCTATCTGGCAATCGCCTCTTAACAGCGGCTGGTCCAGTTTGCTGCGGCGGCCTGCCCAGGGGCCGGTCTTTTGCATATCGGCCAGATATATATCCGTATGCGAGGCGTCCCCGCACATTGTGTAGTCCAGCCTGAGGGTGGCATCCTCGAAGTTTTCTTCAAAGGACGGGCCCGGCGCCAAAAGCAGGGAGGTAAGGAGGATGGTGAAAAGCATCATACTAGAAAAGGCCGTAAAGTTCTGCGTCTATGCGGTCCGTGATTGAGGCAAAATCCTCCGGACGGTTTAGGAAATCCAGATTATCGGCATCCACTATTATAAGTTTGCCTTTATAATCGGATATCCATTTTTCGTATCTTTCGTTCAGGCCGGCGAGGTACTCGATGGAGATGGTCTGCTCGTAGTCCCTTCCGCGCTTTTGTATCTGATATACAAGATGTTCTATGCTGGAGCGCAGGTAGATCATAAGGTCAGGTTCCTTTACCACTTCCATCATCACGTTGAAGGTGTCCATGTAGGTGTTGTAATCCCTTTCCGTAAGATTGCCCTGGGCGTAGTTGTTGGCGACGAAGATATGCACGCCTTCCAGCAGGGTGCGGTCCTGGATAATTACGTCTTTGGATTTGGCTATATCCAGAACGTCGTGCAGGCGTTGCTGCAGGAAGTACATTTCCAGGGCGAAGGACCAGCGCTTGATATCGGCATAATAGTCGGCCAGATAAGGGTTGTAGGTTACGGATTCAAACTTTGGTGTCCAGCCGTAATGGCGGGCCAGAAGGGTTGTGAGCGTGGTTTTTCCGCTGCCTATGTTGCCGGCTATTCCTATATGCATTTTGCTGTGGTCTTTATTCTACAAAGTTGGCAAAATTATCGTAAATTTGCAACGGAAAATTTTGGTGATTATGCTTCATACAAGAATATTTCAGTTTAATCCTTTAGCTACCAACTGCATAGTTTTGTGGCAGGAAGGTAACACCGCCTGCGTGGTGGTGGATCCGGGAATGTCGTCGGACGAAGGCGTACATGAGCTCACGGACTTCCTGCGCCTGCGCAAGCTTGTTCCTGTCGCCGTACTTTTGACCCACGGTCACTTTGATCACGTCTGGGGCGTGGAAAAACTTCTGGCCCAGTTCCCCGTTCCGGTGTACATGCATCCTGCCGATAAAGGAATTCTGGCCGATGGCACTTCGGTCTTTAAAGGCATGCAAAGCTTCAAGGCCTTCTGCCATGATTTTCCTACAGTTGACATAGCCGATGCCGATGTTCTGGACATTGCCGGCGTGGCATGGACCGTACTTCACACCCCCGGCCATACTTCCGGCAGCGTGTGCTATTATTCGGCTCAGGACAGCATTTTGATAAGCGGCGATACGCTTTTTGCAGGAAGCATAGGCCGTACGGACCTTGGCGGAGACTACGACCAGCTTATGCAGTCCATACGTGAAAAACTGCTTGTCCTTCCCGGCGATACAGACGTCGTCCCCGGTCACGGCCAGCCCACCTCAATAGCCCGCGAAGGCATGCACAACCCCTTCCTCCAGCCGTTCAACGAGCCGGATGGAGACTTTCCGGAAGAAGGAATAGCCATTCACGGCGTATGAAAATCCTTTGGCTGGACAGTATAGACTCTACCAATTCCGAAGCCCTGCGCCGGCTGCCGGAACTTGAGTGCGGTACCGTCCTGGCAGCAAGGGAGCAAACCGCCGGCAGGGGACAGAGGGGCAATACCTGGTTCACTCAGCCCGGCTGCAACCTTACATTTTCTATAGTTCTTAAAAGGCTTTTATTGCCGGCTGCAGATGCGGTGCGCTTAAATTTTTGTGCTTCTGTGGCCGTGGCGCAGTTCCTTGAGTCCAAAGGCGTAAATGCCCAGGTTAAGTGGCCCAACGACATTTATGTGGGTGGCCGGAAGATTTGCGGTATGCTCATAGAGAACACCCTTGGGCCGGACGGGCGGCTTATGGCGTCGGTCATCGGCATAGGGATTAATGTTAATCAAGTGGAGTTTCCCCAACTGGCCAATGCCACTTCTTTGGCCCTGTGCACGGGTAAGTCATATGTGCTGGAACCGGCCCTGGAGGAGTTTCTTGACATTTTTGACGCTTGGCTCTCCAAACTGTCTTCGGAGGAATTGTTTTCTGTTTATTCCTCTAAACTGTTCCGTAAAGCCGTTCCGGCCAGATATCATGATCTTTTATCTAACCAGGAGTACCAAGGCGTAATCGAAGGCGTAGAACCCGACGGCCGCCTCCATATACGCAACCTTGACGGCGGAGATTACTACTACCGCTTCAAAGAAGTAAGCTATATATTATAGCCCTTGCCCACCTCTGTT
>JAGCWB010000054.1 GCA_017962065.1 Bacteroidales bacterium | reverse complement strand
GTCTCCGGAGAGGAAGCGCTCACGGCCGTCCCATCGGCTTTTCATCACATGGCCGAAGATGTCTTTGCGCAGGATGTTCTGGCATTTGACCAGATTGTAGCTGTTCCACCAGCTTGAGAAAATGGTGGTGCCCAGCTGGATTAAAAGTATGCTAAGGAATATGCTGATGCCGCTTATAAGACTGTCTGTGCTGGAGCCGGTGGCTATGTCCACCAGATGCTTGCTGGCCCAGACAAATGCTAGCGATGCGGCAATGCGAACTACGCCCACCGCCATGATTATGGCCACCCGCCACCTTACGGGACGGGAAAGCGACCATACGGTGCGCATGCATTCCTTGAAACTCTTCATCTTACTGCTCTACTACTCCTTCCGTGAGCCAAGTATCGACCAGCTTGTCCACATCGGCCGCGGCCTGCTCCTTGGAAACCTCGTACTGGTCCAGAAGAAGCTGTACAAGGTCTTCACGGGTAAATTCCTTGCCGGTGATTTCCTTCCACAGATATGCTGCACTCTCGTTCATAGAGAGCATTTTGTTAAAGTTAACCTGGGCGAGGCCCTCGCCAACTACAATGTATTCTCCGCAGATGGAGCGAAGGATGAATCCGTCTTTAATTTTCATGAGGCAGTCTCCTGTAAATTGCTAATATGTATCTTCTTATGGGTTTCAGGAAGCGCCAGAAGCGTCCTTTGCCCGGAACAATTTCCTTTCCTTTTTTAATTATGGCCGTAACAGTCCCCAATACGTCGTCTTTCTTGCAGCTTTCCGTGCCGGCTATGTTGCCGTCGCCCATCAGGGTTATGTTGTCTCCTTCTATTTCAATTACGCGGTGAAGCACGTATCTGGGGCCTAGCAGGCGTACCAGAATTATGTCTCCAACCTCTACCGACGGCATTTTCTTAAGGCGCACCGAGTCTTTTCCGCCGCGGATGAAGGGATGCATGCTGCTCCCAAGGGGCGTGAACATAACCTCACGGCCTTCTTCCATCAGTAGGGCGGCATCTTCCAGCAGCACCTCGTTTGCCACTACGCGCTTATCCATGGACGGTCTTATGGCAAAGTTCTGCGGCCGCCTGGTCCGGCAGGCAGTCCAGCACATAGCAGGGGAGTACCGCCACCAGTCCGGAAAGCGTCTGGTGCCATCCATCGGCCAGTTCCTTGAAAGGACGGAAACTTGAGGCAGACGCCATGAGGGAAGCGTACGCCTGCACGGCGGGAAGTTTTTCTATCTTATTGAACGGAGCCTGGCGGATGCGCACAACTGCTCCAGCGGGCACCTCCATATTCTTGTAGCAAGGGGTTTTGCCGCTCCAGGGGGAGTCGAACACACGCGCCGATCCGTCCGGCATAAGGCGCAGTATGGGGTTGTCGTCGTTAAGCAGCGTGGTTCCCGGAATGTGCTTTAGCCACAGGCTGCTGTGGGTGCTTTTTCCAGTTCCGCTTTTTCCAAGGAACATATAGCCTTTGCCGTCGTTAATCACTACAGACGAATGCATTTCCAGAGCTCCGTGACGGGCGGTGGAAAATGCAAAGAGCAGCATCAGGGAGTTGTTAATGGCAAATGGTTTGTCGCCTTCAATGAGCAGCAGGCTGGCCTGGGTAAAGTCTTCGCTGGTGCGAAGCTCTGCCGCAAGGGGAAGGCCGGGCTGCGGACGCATACGGAAACGGAAGCCGCCACTGTACAGCTGGTCGATGGTGATTTCCGGGAAACCGGGGCCGTCGTCCGTCTTGAAAACGGGCGTGGAGGGCACCGGAGCCATGCTTGACACTATCTGCAACTTGAAAATGGGCATGCCTTCCGTGCTGCGGAAAGGCTCCAGATTGGGCATGGCTGGAAGTTCACCCTCTATGGTGAAGTTAAAGCCAGCTACCTTATATGAACTGATATCGGCCATTTAATCTTTGAATATATTCTGCATCATATCCTTTAGCTCCTGAGTCCAGCCATTGGGCCAGTTGTGGGTTTCGGGATATATTTTATAGGTATGCTCGTAGCCTTTTTTGTTCATGTACTGATGGAGGTTGACCGTGGAGGGCCGCATCATGTCTGTGGTGCCGGCATACAGGTAATAACCGTAGGGGGGATTGTCGGCAAACTGACGTTTCATCTTTTTGTGAAGATGAGAGTAGAACTGGTGGCGGGTAACGCTGGGACGTCCCATGCTCCACATGTAAGGGGACATTGCGCCTATGTAGCCGAATTCATTGGGATAATTGGCGCCGAAATAGATGCTTTGATATCCGCCGATGGAAAGGCCTGCAATGGCTCTGTGCTTCTGGTCCGTGAGGGTGCGGTAATGGCTGTCTATATAATCCACCACATCGTTCATGAAGGCCGATTCAACTATGCCATCCACTTCGCAGATACTTTCGAAGGCGTCTTTGAACCTTCCGCCGTCGTAGTCTTTGTCGTCGTTGTACTGGTTGATGTTGGGCATTACGATGATGCAGTATTCGGCCTTACCATCGGCCCAAAGGCTATCGGCTGTATGATATACCTCGCCAAAACGGATCCATGAGGTTTCATAGCCGCGGGCGCCGTGGAGGAGATACAGCACCGGATAGCTGCGTTCCGTCTTATAATAATCGGCTGGAAGGTACACAACCATGTGCCTTTCCGTTGGTCCTGGAACGCTGCAGGGGTGATAATGCTCCTCAACTATGCCTTCCGGCGTATAGTCGGCCCTTATGGCAGGACCGGGTAAATAACGCTCGCTGCTCCTCGAACGGACTATTCCGCAGGAGGAGCAAACGATGGCGGCTATCGCCAGAATTGGCAACAGTCTTTTCACTGTCCTTATTCGGCTTCGGGGGCTAAAGTGGAATAGACGTTGGTTACGTCTTCGTCGTCTTCCAGAAGGCCGGTGAGCTTGTCAAGGGTGGCGCGCTGTTCGGGGGTAACTTCCTTGAGGTCCACGTTGGGGATTTGCTCGAAACCGCCGGAAACAAGTTCGTAACCTTTTTCTTCAATGTATTTCTGGATTTGACCGTATGCGGTGTAGTCTCCGTAGATGGAGATTTCTACGTGCACATTCTCGTCCTCGTCTTCCACTTCCTGTTTGAACACTTCTTCTGCGCCAAAGTCTATGAGCTCAAGCTCCAGTTCTTCTACGTCGATGGGCTTTGCAGGATCTTCTTTGATGCGGAATACGCACTTGTGGTCGAACATGAAGGCAACGCTGCCGCTGGTCTGGAGGCTGCCGCCGCACTTGGTGAAGTAGCTGCGTACGTTAGCCACGGTGCGGGTGTTGTTGTCTGTTGCAGCCTCTATAAGGTATGCAATGCCAAAGGGGCCGAAACCTTCGTAGATGATCTCCTTGAAGTCGCCGGTCTTTGCTTAGGTGGCCGTCTTGATAGCACGCTCTATGTTCTCTTTGGGCATCTGCTCGGACTTGGCTTCGGC
>JAGCWB010000053.1 GCA_017962065.1 Bacteroidales bacterium | reverse complement strand
CTCCCTCCGCCTTCCCGCCCCCGTAGCCGCCTGGCTGCAGGCCAAGTGCCAGCCGGTGTAGCCTTTTGACTGGCGGCTAAAGTGCTAAGTATTAGCGTATGAACATAAAGTAATCGTTCGAGATTCGAACGAGTACTTTGTAATAACTCGCTGAGTATTAGCTAATTAGCCGCCAACGCCAGCTATTTCTCGTGTAAACGCTCCAGGTGACAGAAAATAAGGTTGCCGGAGGAGTCGCGAAGGTGCATGCCGTTGCCGCGGCAGTAGCGCCAGTAGCGGCAGGAAGCGCAGGGGCCGGTTTTCATCCAGGTGCGGTCGCGGTATATGGCGTAACGGGTGTTCCATACTTCCATAAAGTCGTCGCCTTTGTAGATGTTGCCCTGGCTGTAGTCGGCCCGGATGCTGGGACAGGCGGCTATGGAGCCGTCGGCCATTACCGAGCCGGTGGTGATGCCGGCGTTGCAGAAAAAAAAGTGGTCGCGGACGTCGCCCTCGTAGTTCTCCAGAAAACCTTCGCAGCCATAACTCACGTTAATTAGGCCTTCCTTACGTGTGCGCTTTATGAACTCCATAGTGCCGCGAAACTCTTCTCCCGAAAGCCTTAGCTCCGGGTCTTTGGCTGCGCGGCCCACGGGGAAAACGGTAAACAGCCGCCAGGCCTTTACTCCGTTTTCCACCAACAGGTTTTTTATGGCTTCCAACTCCTTGTAACTGCGCTTGTTAACGCAGGTTACGGCATCGTACTCCACTGTGCCCGAGCCGGCAACCATCCTAAGCGCGGCTAGGGCTTTGGGATAACTGCCTTCCAGTCCGCGCATCCAGTCGTGTGTGGGGCCTATTCCGTCCAGACTAACAGTAACAGAGCGCAGGCCGCTCTCCAGCAGGCTATGGAAACGCTGCGGAGTAAGAAGCTGGCCGTTGGTAACTATTCCCCAGGGGAAACCCCTATCATAAAACGCCTTGCCGCAAACCTCCAAATCTTTGCGCACCAGCGGTTCTCCACCGGTGACGTTTATCATAACTTTATTTGGATTAGTTTCGCGGGCGATGCTGTCAAGCACCGGCAGGAAGTCCTCCAGGGGCATATCCTTAATGGAAGAAGTCACGTGACAGTCACTTCCGCAGTGGCGGCATTGGAGATTGCATCGCAGGGTACATTCCCAAAAGACCGCGGTAAGAGGGTGTTCCCTTCTCACGCGGTCAATTAGCGGCTGGGACAGTTCCAGGCCCAGTTTATGTCTTGGGGAAAGCATTATTCGGCCTTCTTGAGCTGGACGTCCAGCGTGGCGCCGAATGTGCCATCGAACCAATTGCCGTCGCCTTCGCCCTGCTTTTCCAATTGGGCGTCGGCCTTGGCCGATTCAAAGAGTCCGCCGTTCTGCTCGCCGTCTATATCGTTTAGCTCAAGGTGTACTCCTACAGCCTCCGGCATGGCCGTACCTTCAAGGGAGAACTTGCCTGATGCATTGGTTTGTCCAGGTTCCATCGGCTCTCCTTCTTCCGGATTCTGATTGGTTTGCCACAGCTTTGCCAGAATCTCGAGTCCGGGGATGGGATTGCCTTCCTGAACCGTTACGGTACCTATTATTTTATATTTGGCGTGGGGCATGCCGTACTCGGCCGGAGCTTCTTCGTATAAACTTGCCTCGAAGCTTATTGTGTATTTCCCGGTGTACCAGGAGCCTTTCTTGGAGTCGTCCAGCGAGATGTTCAAATCGGCCTTTGGTAGCCTCTTTCCCATAAAGTAGCCGTTTTCGGCCCCGTCGACATCTTCCAGCAGAACGTCAATCTCTTCATCCCCAAGAGGAAAGGCTTGAAATGAGCCATTGACTTTTCCCTCTCCGTCAGTGGTAAAAGGCATTTCTTCGTAATACTTTTTACCATTCTCCACATACTGCAAACGGCGGAGAGTGGCCTTGATACCTTTAATTGGCTTATTGTCATCGGCCGATGTAACCGTGCCCTGGATAACATAATCGGCATGCGGCATCCCGTATTCGTCCTTGATATCCTTATAGGGATTATCCTTCCCGTCTCCTTTGTTGCAACTGGTGAAGCCCAGCAGCGACAAAAGCATGCCGGCAATGATTTCGTAAAAGTGTCTGATACGTGCTTTCATGGCTTACGGATGCACCAGGGTACCTACTTTTTCTCCGTTTAGGAGCTTGGTGAGGTTGCCGCCCTCGTTCATGTCGAAGACGATTATTGGCATTTTGCCGTCCGAGCAAAGGGCATAGGCGGTCTGGTCCATCACTTTAAGGTGCTTGGAAATGGCTTCGTCAAAGGTTAGTTCGTCGTACTTTTTGGCCGATGGATCTTTTTCAGGATCGGCTGTGTAAACGCCATCTACGCGGGTGCCTTTAAGGAGGGCATCGGCGCCAATTTCAAGGGCCCTGAGGGCTGCGCCGCTGTCCGTGGTGAAGAAGGGGTTTCCTGTGCCGCCGGCGATGAGGGCTACGCCGCCGCGTTCAAGTAGCTTTACGGCATCGTCCCTCATATAATATTTAGCGTGGGGTTCCATGGGGGTGGAGGTAAATACCTCGGCCTCAACACCTTCGGCCTTTAAAAACATCTTAAGGGCCAGGGAGTTGATTACTGTGGCAAGCATGCCCATTTTGTCTCCGTCCACACGGTCGAAGCCTTTGCCAACACCCTGAAGACCGCGGAAAATGTTGCCGCCGCCGTTTACGATGGCAATTTGCAAACCGGCCTTTGCCGCCGTGGCTATTTCCTTGGCATATTTTTCCAACCACTGAGTATCCAGGCCCTTACCTGCGGGGCCTCCCAGGCTTTCGCCGGAAAGTTTAAGAAGTACGCGTCTATACATTATATATTATTTTGCACAAAAGTACCTAAAGAGTGGGAAAAATCCAAGAAAGATTCCTATATTTGCATACTTGACAACAAACTAAACACAATAATGGCTAATTTTCTAACCTCTTCTATCGGCAAGAAATTCATCCAGAGCATCACCGGTGCTTTCCTTGTAGTTTTCCTGCTGCTTCACGGAACCATTAACTTCTTCTCCGTACTGGATTCCATGCACGGACACTTCGGCAAAGTAGCTGCCGATACGTTCCCTTATTCACACGGGGACGGCTGGTTCCAGCTGGGATGCGACTTCATGGCATCTCCTTTTATCAGCATTATGGTTCCCATCCTGGCCCTGGGCTTTATCCTCCATATTGTTTATGGTATATGGCTCACCGCCCAGAACTACTCTCGTCGCGGCGGAATCAAGCGCTATGAAGTAGCCTCCAAAGCCAAGAACGACAGCTGGAGCGCCAAAAATATGGCCGTTCTGGGTATCATTATCCTTGGTCTTCTTGGTTTCCACCTTACCCACTTCTGGGCAAAGATGCAGCTTCAGGAATTCATGGGAGCAGAGGCCGAGAATCCCTATTATCTGCTCATAGCCACATTCCGTAACCCCGTGGTCGTATGCTGCTACATCGTCTGGTTCATCGCTCTGTTCCTGCACTTGGAGCACGGTTTCTGGAGCATGTTCCAAACCATCGGCTGGAGCAACAAGAAATGGCTCAAACGCACCAAGGTTATTGGTATTATCGTTGCTGCTTTCATTGTGCTTCTGTTTATCGCAACGGCTATAAACGCTTATATAGAAGCTAACTACGTAACCGCATCGGCCGAGTATACAGCATCAATTCTTGCAAAATTTTAATAATTAATTTGGATTTTTGATTTCAATTGCACATCTTTGCAAAAGAATGAGAACAAACAACAATAACTGGTGGCGCGCTTACAGTTCAATCCTGTAAGTCGCTTTGCCGTAGTTATATGTGATAAAGGCCCGCTGACTTACAGTGGGCCTTATTTTTTTGAATATTTACTTAACACACACAGATATGAAACAGAAAAAGTACATGCTCCCGGAGAGCGAGATTCCTACCCATTACTTTAACATTCAGGCGGTTATGCCCAATAAGCCGCTGCATTTCCTTCATCCGGCGACTCGTGAGCCTCTAAAGCCAGAAGACCTGTATCCCATCTTCTGCGAGGAATTTGCAAAGCAGGAACTCAACCAGACCGACGAATGGATCCCCATCCCGGAGCCTGTGCGTGAGCAGTATGCCGCTTACCGCTGCACTCCGCTTGTGCGTGCATACGAACTGGAAGCTGCACTGGGTACTCCTGCACACATTTATTTCAAGAACGAGAGTGTCTCTCCCGCCGGCAGCCATAAGCTTAATTCGGCCATAGCCCAGGCATATTATGCCAAACAACAGGGCGTTACCAACCTTACCACGGAGACCGGTGCTGGCCAGTGGGGTGGTGCTTTGAGCTATGCCACCAAGAAATTTGGCATTGACTGCGCCGTATATATGGTTAAGGTAAGTTATGAGCAAAAGCCTTTCCGCCGCAGCATTATGCAGGCCTTTGGCGCTGCGGTAACGCCTTCTCCTTCAATGAGTACCCGTGCCGGTAAGGATATACTCACCATCAATCCTAATGACCGCGGCTCACTTGGTTGCGCCATTTCCGAGGCCATTGAGCTGGCTATGACCACCCCCAACTGCAAATACGCCCTTGGTTCCGTGCTAAACCATGTTTGTTTGCACCAGACCGTTATCGGCCTTGAAGCAGAAAAACAGATGGCTCTTACCGGTGAGTATCCGGACATTGTAATTGCCTGTTTTGGCGGCGGTTCCAACTTCTGCGGCCTGGCCCTGCCGTTCATGCGTCACAATATCAAGGACGGCAAAAAGACGCGTTTCATTGCTGCTGAACCTTATTCCTGCCCCAAGCTTACCCGCGGTAAGTTCGAGTACGACTTTGGCGACGAAGCCGGCATGACCCCGCTCCTTCCTATGTTCACCCTTGGCCACAGCTTCAAGCCCGCATCCATTCACGCCGGCGGTCTGCGCTACCACGGCGCTGGTGTTATCCTGTCCCAACTGATGAAGGACGGCTATATGGAAGCAGTTGATATTGAGCAGCTTGACTCCTTCAAGGCTGGCGTTCTCTTTGCTCAGACGGAGGGTATTATCCCCGCCCCGGAAAGCTGCCACGCCATTGCCGCAACAATTACCGAAGCCCTCAAGTGCAAAGAAACCGGCGAGGCCAAGACCATCCTCTTCAACCTATCCTGCCACGGCTTTGTGGACATGGCCGCCTACGACAGCTACTTCTCCGGCGAAATGCAAAACTACCACGTCTCAGATGCAGACCTGGCCAAGTTCATAAGCAGCGCAGACGCACTGAATAAGTAAAGTGCGGGCTTTGGCGCTGGCGGCTAATTAGCTGATACTCAGCGAGTTATTATATAATCGTCGTTCGATTTTCGAACGACGATTATACGTTAATACGCTGATACTGAGCACTTTAGCCGCCAGCCAAAAACAGCTGGCGAACGTCGCTACTAGTCGACCATCACCAGGACGGGGGCGGGGTGGCTTAGGTTGAGCTGGATTATGGGTTCGGTGGTGCGGTTGAGGGTGGCTTTCCACCAGGAGTCGAAGATAACGTTGTCCAGGGGCCACTTCAGGCCGACGGAGCTGATGCGCAGGGTGGGGTCGGTGGTGAAAATGGAGATGCGGCGGTCTTCGCCAAGGTGAAGCTCGCAGCTTTCTACTATCACAAAAGCAGTCCCAAAGTCGGAAACCATTGAGAGCTGCCTGTCGCCAAGATCAAACTCCCTGGGATAATCCATAAGGTGACCAAAGTTGCCGATGGTGTGGTCTTCGCGAAGGCCGGTGGCTCCTAGGAATACGATATCGCTTGCCTCCGGATGATTCTGCAGCACCCAGCGAAGGGCTTTGGTCTGGTCGTTGTCGTCCTGCTCGGATTCGTGCACCAGCACGGAGGCAAAACGCTCCTGCAGCTCAGTAGGCAGGGAATCCATATCGCCCACAACCGCCATGGGATTGGCCGATGGATTATACTGCAGCCACTTCTCCAGTGCACCGTCACAGCACACTACGCCATCGGCCGTATCCAGCAGATTCAGCGGATAAGGCTCGGTAGGGAACAACCCGTTGCAGAGAATTACTATGCTATTCATCTTCCTTTGGAGCGGCTTTGGCTATTTCGGCTTTTGATGTGCCAACCGATGCGACGTACGCGGTAGGATTGCGGAATCCAAGCAGGAAGCTGTGAACGTCCATGCGCTTCTTGCCGGCCAGCTGCAGGTCAGTGATTGCCAGCGCACCGTCCTCGGTGGCAATGGCAAAGTAGGTCTTGCCGTCAGAAAGCACCGTTCCGGGCTCACCATGAAGGTCCATACGCATTTCGCCGAAGTAGATCTTCAGCTGAAGAGATGCCCGGTCGGCGCCGGGCATGACTGGAACGTCGGTGCTGGGCATGACAGGAACGTCGGTGCCGGGCATGACACCCTCGTCATTGCCGGCTTGACCGGCAATCTCTTTAGGCACCAGTTCCGTGAACGCGCAGGGGTAGGGGGACAGGCCGCGTACCAGGTTGTACACGTGCTTTGTGGTGTCCCTCCAGTCTATGTGCTGCAGTTCGCGGGTTAGCTTGGGAGCGGGTTTGAGCAGCTCCGAGCCCTGGATAAAGCTTCTTTGCACGCGCAGTTCCACGTTTCGCTGCACTATGCCCTCCACGGTCTCGATAACCAGCTGGGAACCAAGTTCCATAAGCTTGTCGTGCAGCGTTCCGGCGGTGTCCGTGGGCTCTACGCGGCACTCCGAGCGCAGAATAATTCCTCCGGTATCTATCTTCTTGTCAATCATGAAGGTAGTTACGCCGGTGATGTTCTCTCCATTAATCACGGCCCAGTTGATAGGCGCAGCACCACGGTACTGCGGAAGCAGGGCGGCGTGCAGGTTAAAGGTGCCAAAGCGAGGCATCTGCCACACCACATCCGGCAGCATCCTGAAGCCAACCACCACGAACAAATCGCCTTTCCAGGCCGCCAGAGCCTTCAAAAACTCCTCGTCGCGAAGTTTTTCCGGCTGCAACAGCGGCAGTCCGTGCTCTACTGCGTACTTTTTCACTGCGCTCTCATTCATCTTGAGGCCTCGGCCCGACGGCTTGTCCGGCACGGTGACAACACCCACCACATGATAACCGCTCTTGATGAGCGCATCCAGCGGGCCAACCGAGAACTCCGGCGTGCCCATATATACAATCCTGGTTTTTCTAAACATACGGAAGAATTTACTTTTTGCCTTTCGGAATCCGGACTTAAGCAGGTCCACATTAAATATGCTGGCATCCTGTATAGCCTTGATAGTGAGCCATGTACCTATTGGCGCCAGCACGAAGGCCGATATAAACTTACCAACAAAGGCCGATGTTGTACCATTATTGGCCAGACGCTCTCCGGAGATATCCACCACCCAGTACAGCACGAAGAACAGCATGGAAATGATGGCCGGGGTGCCCAAACCACCCTTTTTGATAATAGCCCCAACGGGCGCGCCGATGAAAAACAGCAGTAAGCATGCCAGCGCCTGCGCATATTTCTTCCAGATTTCCACGTCCGTGCGATGAATGAGCTGGGTATATCCGGCCGATTCATACATCTGGCTGCTTGCAACGCTCTGATACTGCTTGGCCGCAGCCACAGCCGCCTGCAGGCCCCTTTCCCTCTGCTCCAGAGACTTCCATCCACTGACCGACGGGGCCGGCAGATTACCTCGGCCTCTATTTCGCCACGAAGTGTCCAGCTGATTCCTATAGCCGATATTTGACTGCTTCAGGAACTCTTTGACATGCTTCTGGGTACCTTCGTCCACAAGGGCGGTGAGGGAGTCGTGCCCGTGGCGTAATTCTTCCAGGGACATGGACTTTACCTGCTCCCCGTAGCGGGCGCTGTCGGAATGATGGAAGGCGTAATTCTCCAGCGGAATAACCATTTCCTGGTTGTGGAAACGAATTCGCTGCAGGGCCAGGGAAGTATCCTTGTATTTGCGGCGGTTTTCCTCCTGGTAGTTGGTTCCGTCAAAGAGCTGGAAGGTAAGGTAGTCCTTGGCCTTGGACATCTTGATGATACCGCTATCGGCCACTGTTAGGCGTGTGTTGCCTTTCCCGGCCGAATGGTCGTACACCTGGATGTTGTACATCATCCCGGTTTGCTTGTCCCTTCGTTCCACTCGCAGGATATAGCCCTCGATGCCGTCGTAAAAGGTTCCGGAGGGGATTTTGATCTCACTTTTTGTGCGGCCTATATCGTCGCGCATGGTGTAGATCTGGTTGATGGACTAGGGGACAAGCCTGTCGCCGATAGAAAAGGCGCCGATGCAGATGAGTATGCTAACGCCGATCATTGGCGCCAGCACCCTGGTGAGGGAAATGCCCGATGCCTTGATGGCCGTAAGTTCGAACTTTTCTCCCATGCCGCCAAGGGTCATCATGGAGCTTAGCAGCGTGGCAAGGGGTATGGACAGTGGCAGAACCTGGCAGCTTCCCCACATGAGGAACTCAAGTATTACCTTGAATTCCAGGCCCTTACCCACAAGTTCGTCAATATACAGCCACAAAAACTGCATGACCAGTATGAACGTGACAATCAATAGGATCGCCAAAAACGGTCCCACAAAAGATTTCAGCAGAAACTGGTCTAGTTTTTTCAAGCAGTGGCTACTTCTACAAGTTTATTCAATGCTTCTCCAAGGCCTTCTACCTGGCGGCCGCCAGCGGTTGCAAGGCCGGGCTGTCCGCCGCCGCCGCCTTGGATGAACTTGGCGGCTTCGCGTATATCCTTGCCGGCATTCTTGCCTTTTGCTACAAGGTCGTTGGAGTACATGAGTATAAGGTTGGGCTTGTTGTCCCAGGCAAATGCACCTGCGAGTACAAAGTTCTGCACCTTCTTCTGCAAAAGCAGGGCCACGTTGCGGGCCATGGCCGGATCTACCGAATTGTCGAAGCAGACAAGCTTGATACCGTTGATTTCTTCGGCCTTGGATTCCAGTTTCTGGGCCAGGGCGGCGGCCTTTTCGTTGGCTACGGCCTCCAACTGCTTGCGGGCATCGGCATTCTCCAGTACCAGCTTTTCAATTGCTGCCTGCAGGTCCGGAACATTGTTCATCAGGTTCTTGAGTCCTTTGACAAGGTCTTCCGTGCGGTGGATGTTCTCCAGGGCCACGGCGCCGGTAACTGCCTCTATGCGGCGTACGCCGGCGGCAACTGCGCTTTCGGATACGATTTTGAACAGGCCGATGGTGCCGGTGTTGGGTGTGTGGGTACCGCCGCAAAGTTCAACGGAGTCTCCGAAGCGTACTACACGCACCACGTCGCCGTATTTTTCACCGAAGAGGGCCATGGCGCCCATTGCGCGGGCTTCTTCCATGGTGGCGTCGCGCTTCTCTACCAGGGGGAAAGCGGAACGGATG
>JAGCWB010000052.1 GCA_017962065.1 Bacteroidales bacterium | reverse complement strand
TAATGCGCAGCGAAGGCGGCTTCATCTGGGCCTGCAAGAACTACGACGGCGACGTTATGTCCGACATGGTATCCACCGCTTTCGGTTCACTTGCCATGATGACTTCCGTACTGGTGAGCCCGGACGGCAAGTACGAGTACGAGGCTGCTCACGGCACCGTTACCCGTCACTATTACAAGTATCTGAAGGGAGAAGAGACTTCCACCAACCCCATGGCAACCATCTTTGCATGGAGCGGTGCCTTCCGCAAGAGGGGAGAACTTGACAACCTGCCGGAACTTGTGAACTACGCCAACCAGCTGGAAGCCGCTTGCTTCGACACTCTAAACGAAGGCCTAGAGACCAAGGACCTGGTGAACCTCTCCGAAGGCATCACCCCCAAAGGCCTCACCTCCCTCCAGTTCCTCCAGGAAATCCGCAAGCGCCTCGCCGCCCGCCTGGGTGCATAGGACTTCAAATGCGGGTGGTGTCCCTAAAAATGGGACACTACCTGCAAAAAAGGCCGATTTTGACGGAGGTGTCCCTGTTTTTGGGACACCTCCGTCACTTTAAAACTCTTTTCGGATGTTTTCCGCCATTTCGTGGGCAAGGCGGGCGCGGGCTTCGCGGGAGTACCAGGCTATGTGCGGGGAGAAAAGCAGGCGCTCGGGATGTTGAAGGTGCATGAGAGGGCTGTCAAGCGGAAGGGGTTCTGTCACGTATACATCCAGCGCGGCACCGGCGATGAGACCTTCGTCCAGGGCACGGGCAAGGTCGGCTTCAACTGCAATGCCGCCGCGGCCGGTATTTACCAGAATGGCCGATGGTTTCATCTGTTTAAACTGCTCATAGCCTATGAGTCCCGCCGTGCGCTCATTGTACGGGGCGTGTATGGAGATAACATCGGCCCGTTTCAAAAGTTCAGGGAGGCTCACGCACGGATAATCTTTGCAGTGACCGGTGCCTGAGGTGGAATAGTATATTATATCCATTCCAAAAGCTACACCAATGGCGGCTACTTTCTGGCCGATGGCGCCCATGCCCACAATTCCCAGCATTTTGCCTGCAAGTTCAGTGAACGGATGCCTGTAATCCACGTGTACTACATTCTGGCTGTATGAGCCGTCCCATACAAAATTATTGTAGTGGAAAGCCCGGCCTGCCAGATTCAAAATGTGCATCCAGGCCACCTGGGCTACGGAATCTGTGGAATAGCCGGCCACGTTGCGCACTGCAACGCCGCGCTCCTCGCACAGCTTTACATCTATATTGTTGATGCCGGTGCCGGACTCACATACCAACCTCAATTTGGGCGCAGCATCCAGGAAATCATTATCTACAACTACCTTATTAAGTATAGCAACGTCGGCATCCCTTACGCGTTCACGCGCCTCCTCAGGCGTTGAAGAAGGATAGCATACGAATTCTCCCAGGGAGGCAATTTCTTCCATGGAAGCGTCGCCCATGGTGATGGCATCAAGAAAAACGATTTTCATAAAAGTGATGATTTGAGATTCTACGCTGTGCTCAGAATGACAATTTGTACAAAAATAATAGATTTTTCGTATATTAGCACTTTGTAATGGCTAAAGTAGCAGACATACTGGCAAGAATTGACGAGAAAGCCCCTTATTCGATGGTGATAGAAGCCAGCGTAAGGGACTATTGCGTGCTGGCCCTGCAGTTCCTAAAGGGTCAGGCTAACTTTGCCCGCTACTTTGAAAGCGCCCTGCCAAATCCATTCCCTGTTCTAGACGCAGAATTATCGGCCAAAAAGTATTCAAAGGAACGTTATTGCATTCAGCTATATACGCCTTCGGAGGAAGAGTCCCTGGCCGATGCAATAGCCGATCTTGCCTTTGCCCAGTCCCAGCGGCTTACCCTGGCAACACCCGCCACTCCGCAGGCCGACGACCGCGAGAGAGCATGTGTATATTTAGTTGCAGTTTATACCCTGTTTGCCCTTACGCTTCATAACAGAACAGACTTTGCCGTCCTTTTCCTGGAAAGCTGGGCAAACTTCAACCAGTTTGCAAGCGCCAGAACCGTGCGAATGCATTACGACCGCAGCTGGCACAGCCGCTACGACGGTCTTTTCTATCCCTTAGGATAAGGAGTTCTTTCTTCTCCAGACGTCCGGCGTATGGCCGGTGAGTTCCCTGAAATGGGTTGTGAAATTTGAACGGTCCCGATAACCTACACGGCGGCCTATTAGGGACGCAGGGGTATCGGGCTCGGCCAGAAGCATGGCCTTGGCGTCTTCTATGCGCAACCTGGTGCGGTAGGTGCGGAAATCTATTCCGCGGTGGTATCTAAAGTAACGGTACAGAGTTACGGCATCCGTGCCGATGCGCTTGGCGGATTCCGAAAGGCTTCGGTCCGGAATCCTGTAGGCTTTGGAATCCTCCCATGTTTGAATCTGACACTCCAGCCGGCTTATAGTGTGTACGGAAAAAGAAGGAGCCTGCTCCTTTTTCTTGAACAGGCTCCTGAAAGAATCAATAACTGATTTCTTACCAGCCCAGGACATAGGCGAAAATAAGCGGTGCTACAATTGTAGCGTCACTTTCCACTATGAACTTGGGAGTGTCCGGTGCAAGCTTGCCCCATGTGATTTTTTCGTTGGGAACGGCGCCGGAATATGAACCGTAGCTGGTAGTGGAATCTGAGATCTGGCAGAAATAGGCCCACAGAGGGGTGCCTTCCCAGCCAAGATCCTGTTCCATCATGGGAACGCAGCAGATGGGGAAGTCACCGGCAGTACCGCCGCCAATCTGGAAGAAGCCAACGCCGGGGGCGTTCTTCTTGTACCAGTCTACAAGGAACATCATTACTTCCACACCCTGGATTACCATGTGAGGATCGTACTCGCCGCGGATTACGTGGGCGGTGAAGATGTTACCGGTGGTGCAGTCTTCCCATGCGGGGCAGATGATGGGGATGTTCTTTTCGCATGCTGCTACTACCCAGCTGTCTTTGGGGTCAATCTCATAGTACTGCTCCAGAACGACGCTGCGGATCATCTGATAGATGAATTCGTAGGGGAGATATCTCTTACCCTCGGCTTTTGCTTTGTCCTAAACCTCTACAAGGTGTTTTTCCAGACGGCGGAACGCTTCCTCTTCCGGAATGCAGGTGTCCGTTACGCGGTTGTAGTGGTTGTCAAGCAGTTCCTGCTCCTGCTAGGGAGTAAGGTCACGGTAACCGGGAACCCTGTAATAGTGGCTGTGTGCCACAAGGTTCATGATGTCTTCCTCCAGGTTATTGGCGCTGCAGCATACAAATGCAATTTTGTCTTTGCGGATCATCTCGGCCAAAGAGAGGCCGATTTCTGCAGTTGACATGGCGCCGGCCATTGCCAGGAACATCTTGCCACCCTTGTTAAGGAGGTCTTCATAGGCTTTTGCAGCATCTACCAGGGCTGCCGAATTGAAGTGACGGTAGTTGTGGAGAATAAATTGAGAGATAGGTCCCTTTTCCATTTTTTTCTTGTTGTGCCTCGGGCGAAGCCAGTCTTTGACTTCCAACCCGCAGACTTGTCTGCAAAAATACGAAATTTTTGCTAACTTTGCATACTTTTATTTTTACCCACTGAAGAAGATTATGACTTTAACGCAGATTGAAGAAATAGTGACCGAATTCCTTACGGAAGAATTGGAGATCGACCAGGACAAAATCACCGGCGATGCACGCCTTAAAGAAGACCTTGGTATAGATTCCCTGGAGGTTGTGGATGTGGTTGTTTTGGTTGACGAAGCTTTCCATTTCAAGATGAAGCCGGAAGATTTCAAGGACCTCAAGACCTTCGACCAGCTCTGCGCCTTCATCCAACAGCACGCAGCATAAGTGGCGCCTTACAGCGACATAGACGTTCAGGAGCTGCTGCCCCAGCAGCCGCCGTTCCGTTTTGTGGACACTTTGGAGTGGTACTCCGAAGAAGAGTCCCTTATAGCCTTCACCCCCGGTGAGGGCAACCTT
>JAGCWB010000051.1 GCA_017962065.1 Bacteroidales bacterium | reverse complement strand
GGCCGGTTGTGACGGGGTGCACGGGGCCGGTTGTGACGGGGTGCACGGGGCCGGTTGTGACGGGGTGCACGGGGCCGGTCGTGACGGATGGCACAAGTTCGCGGTTACGCAACCGAACGTTCGTCAGCCCCAGTTCCTTGAAATTATGCTCTGCCGCAGCGGCCAGTTCCGGTCGCATTTCATTGTAAAGCACCTCCTCGAACACCTGCGCGAACGCCCAGCAGTCCACACCCAGCCCCCCGGTAAGATCCGCAATCCGGCCACAACGTGCCATCCCGCATTTTTGCCCACTTTTGCGGGACGCGGCATCATCCTTGACCTCCCATCCCTCATTTTGGGCCGATTTTGAGGGATGCGGCGTCGCGTCGACCTGCCATTCCGCAAAAAAGCCCTTTTTTGAGGGATGCGATGCAAAGCCGGCGGCAACGGCCGCCTTGTAGCGTGCGGTAAAGGCCGACGAGCACTGCTCGGCCGAAAGGCGCAGCGGATAGCGCAGCGAAGGCACAGCCCACCACTGCGGCACCTTGTCCCGCAGTTTACGCCTGGCTTCCAGCGTGTTAAGCGCCAGGTCAAAATCGGCCACCTCATGGGTAAACCTGTCCCTGGCCAGCGCCAGCCGCCCCAGGTCCTCCCCGTCATGCGCCAATATGAATTCCGCAAAGTCCATATTGCAAAAATACAGATTTATATTTACATTTGTAGATGGAAGAAATTTTATTTCGAAAATCTCTGGCCACCCTCGGCCAGATAAGAGGGAGGGGCCCACAGGATGCGCCTTTTAGGCGCGAAGCGATGGGAGGGGTCGCAAAGCGACGTTTTTCGAAATAAAAATTTCTGGAATCGAATAACACTAAAACCAAAAGATATGAAAGATTACAGACAAGTTGCCCAGAGCTGGCTGGACGGAAATTTCGACCCACAGACAAAGGCCGAGGTTAAACACCTTATGGAAACGGATCCGGTGGCATTGGAAGATGCCTTTTACCGCAATCTGGAATTCGGTACCGGCGGATTAAGAGGCACCATGGGCGTGGGTACCAACCGCATGAACAAATACACGGTGGGAATGGCCACCCAGGGCCTTGCAAACTATATCAAGGAACACGTAAAAGGCGAAAAAAGCGTATGCATAAGCTACGACGCCCGCAACAATTCGGAACTTTTCGCCAAGATATCGGCCGATGTTCTTAGCAACAACGGCATTAAGGTTTACCTGTTCAAAGGCTTGCGCCCTACGCCGGAGCTCAGCTACAGCATCCGTGCAAAGAAAGCCACCGCCGGCATCATGATTACCGCCAGCCACAACCCCAAGGAATACAACGGCTACAAGGTATTCTGGAGCGACGGCGGCCAGATCACTGCACCTGTAGATAAGGACATCGTGGCCGAAGTTGCCAAGATAGAAGACCCGGCCGACGTCCGCTTCAACCCCGTCCCCGGAGAGCCCAAGGCACCCATCGAGATGATGGGCAAAGAAATGGACGAATGCTACCTGCACGACATCCTCACCCTTACTCTTAGCCCGGAAGCCGTGGCAAAGCACAAGGAGATCAAGATTGTATACACTCCCCTGCACGGCTGCGGCGTAAAACTGATGCCGGAGGCCCTCAAGCGCGTAGGTTTCACAAACATTATCCACGTTCCGGAGCAGGACGTCAACGACGGCATCTTCCCCACCGTAGTCTCCCCCAACCCGGAAGTGCCCGCCGCCATGAAGATGGCCCTTGACAAGGCCGAAGAGACCAAGGCCGATCTTGTACTGGCAACCGACCCGGATGCCGACCGCCTTGGCATTGCAGTAAGGGACAACGAAGGCAAGATGGTCCAGCTCACCGGCAACCAGACCTGGAGTTTCCTCACCTGGTACGTCCTCAACCGCTGGAAGGAACTTGGCAAACTTGACGGCAATCAGTACATTGTTAAGACAATAGTAACCAGCGAACTCCTGGCAGCAATTGCAAAGAGTTTCGGCGTAAAATGCTACAACGTACTCACCGGTTTCAAGTATATTGCCGAAATCCAGAAGCAGCAGGAAGGCAAAACGGAATTCATCTGCGGCGGAGAAGAAAGCTACGGCTTTAACCTTGGTTCCTTCGTCCGCGACAAATGCGCCCAGATTTCCGGCGTAATGGTGGCCGAATGCGCAGCCTGGGCCGCCGAGCATGGCATGACCTTGTGGCAGTTGCTCCAGAAAGTATATGAGGAGTACGGCCTGTACCTGGAAAAGATGGTTTACATCGTCCGCAAGGGCAAGAGCGGCGCCGAGGAAATCCAGAAGATCATGGCCGATTTCCGCGCCAACCCGCCCAAGGAGATTGCCGGCAGCCCTCTGGCCAAGGTCATCGACTACAACAAGCCCGAAGAAACAGGCCTTCCCAAGAGCAACGTACTACAGTTCTTCAACCAGGCCGGCGACGTTGTAACCGTCCGTCCTTCCGGAACCGAGCCCAAGATCAAGTTCTACTTTGGCGCAAAAGGAGCCGACGCCCCTGCCAAGATTGAAGCCCTCAAGGCTCAGTTCATCAACTAGTGATGGAGTCCCCGGTTTTCACGCCGGTCAATATAGGTCCGGTGACCCTGCGCAACAGGGTCATCAGATCGGCCGCATTCGAGAACATGGCCTATGGCAATTCCCCGTCGCAGGACCTGTACGACTACCATGTTGCCGTGGCCCGCGGCGGCGTTGGCATGACCACGCTGGCCTATGCGTCGGTGAACCGCAGCGGGCTGTCATTTGACGGACAGCTATGGATGCGTAAAGAGATTGTGCCAGGGCTGAAACGCATTACCGACGCCGTGCACGCCCAGGGTGCCAAATGCTCAATCCAGCTTGTCCACTGCGGCAAGATGACCCACCGCTCAACCTGCGGATGCATGCCTTTAGGAGCTTCCAGCGGTTTTAACCTGTACTCTCCTACATTTGTACGTGGTCTAAAAAAGGCCGAGATAGATTCCCTAGTGGAAGACTTCGGTAATGCGGTGGATCTTGCACGGGAAGCAGGATTCGACTGCGTGGAAATTCACGCCGGACATGGCTACCTCATTAGTCAGTTCCTCTCTCCCTATACCAACCACCGCCGGGACCAGTACGGAGGCTCGCTGTAGAACCGTATGCGCCTGATGCAAAGGGTAATACGCTGCGTTCTTGACCACGCCGGGGCCGATATGGGAGTTATAGTGAAGATGAACATGCACGACGGATTCCGACGTGGCATGCAGCGGGCCGAATGCCTGGAGGTTGCCAGGGAGCTTGAGCGTCTTGGAGTACACGCACTGGTTCTTTCGGCCGGCTTTGTGAGCAAGGCGCCAATGGAAGTCATGCGGGGAGCCATGCCGCTCAAGACCATGGCGCACTATATGGACATGCGCAAATTCTGGTGGCTCAAAGCTCTTGTACGCGTCTTCGGCCGTATCATGGTTCCCACTGTCCCCTTCAAGGAGGCATACTTCCTTGAAGATGCCCTTGAGTTCCGCAGGGCCGTGAAATTGTCGCTGATATATGTAGGCGGTCTTACTTCCCTTGCCAAAATGGAAGAGGTTCTTGGAGCAGGCTTCCAGGGGCTACAGGTTGCACGCGCCCTTGTACACGACACAGAGTTTGTTAACAAGCTACGCACAGGCGAAAAAACCTGCAGCAGCTGCGGTCACTCAAATTACTGCATAGGACGTATGTACACACTTGAAATGATGTGTCACCACTGCGCCAAGAACCTTCCCAAAAAGCTTTCCAGCGAGGTCGAATCTCTGGAAAAACGCTGGCGCTAAGCATATTCTTGCCCCATTTCTTGCAACTTTGCAGGAAATCCCGTATTTTTGCAGTCCTTTTGGGGTATTAGCTCTGTTGGCTAGAGCGATAGGTTCGCAATCTATAGGTCAGGGGTTCGACTCCCCTATACTCCACGAAAAGAGATTGTTAATCAATTGATTAGCAATCTCTTTTCTTATTTCATACACACAATCGTCTCCAGAAAAAGACGTTTAACCGGTAATCTTTTTCGGGTAAGGCATTAGATCAGAGGCGGAAGGCCTAATTCTTTCAGGAACTCGTTATGCCTGTCTCGCGCCTGCTGAATCTCCTTTTCCAAAGCAACTAGTTTCTTGTTGACTTCAAGGAGATCAATCGGTTCTTCTTCTTTTGACAGGTTGACGTAGCGGGTAATGTTCAGATTGAAATCATTTTCCTTAATCTCAGAAAGTGATACCGGCCTGGAATATCTGGTTATCTCGCGACGATTCTGATATGTCTCAACAATCAGGTCGACGTCTTCTTTCCGGAGTTTGTTTTGGCGCTTGCCCTTTTCATAATGTTCCTCGGAACTGGCGTTGATAAAGAGAATCTGCTCGTGTTTACGGCATTTCTTCAAAACCAGGATGCAAACGGGAATCCCCGTGGAATAGAACAGATTGGCCGGCAAGCCGATGACGGCATCTATATAATCATCTTCCAGCAGCTTCTTTC
>JAGCWB010000050.1 GCA_017962065.1 Bacteroidales bacterium | reverse complement strand
GGAGTACCTCCTTATTGATTTCCGGGCCGTTTTCAAGCTCGTTTTTAAACTCCGGAACGTACTTGTAGCAGTTTTTGAGGGTTATCTTTACGTCTTCCCCTTTCTCATTCTGAAGGCGGTCCGGGACCATTTTGGTGAGGCGATTACTCTCGTCTATGCTTAGGCGTGAGATTCGTGCAACATCCTTGATTGCACTCTTTGCCGCCATTGTGCCAAAGGTAATCACGCGAGAAACATGGCTTGCACCGTACTTGTCCTCTACGTACTGATGCGCCTTGGTAAGATCCTCGAAGTCCACGTCGATATCCGGCATGGAAATACGGTCTGGATTAAGGAAACGCTCAAACAGGAGCTGGTACTTTATGGGGTCTAAGTTGGTGATTCTAAGGCAGTAGGCCACAACCGAACCTGCGGCGCTGCCACGGCCGGGGCCTACCATCGACCCCATTGCGCGCGAAGCGGCGATATAATCCTGGACTATGAGGAAATAGTCCGGGAAGCCCATTCGGCATATAGTTTTTAGCTCAAAATCAATTCGTTCCTGCTGCTCGGCCGTGAGTTCCTCTCCATAACGCTCATGCGCACCCTTATATGTAAGATGGCAAAGGTATGCCACCGAATTGCAGAAGCCGTCCCCGCGGTAGCTTCCGTGCTTGTCGCATCGGCCTGCATCAATTACATCCTTATACTGCTCCAGATATTGGCCGATATTTGCCATGAAGGCAGGGTCAATCTCGAAAACCGGCAGAACCGGCTCACGGTCGATGGAGTAGCTCTCAACTTTATCGGCCACCTCAAGCGTATTTTCCAGTGCCTCCGGATGGTCAGGGAACAGTTCCAGCATCTCCTGCTCCGTCTTGATGTACTCCTGCTGGGTATAGCGTAATCGGCCTGGATCGTCAATATATGCGTTGGTAGTGAGGCAAATAAGCCTGTCGTGCACCGGACCATCCTCTTTGCGCACAAAGTGGGCGTCGTTGGTGGCAATTACCTTAACCCCGAATTTATCGGCCAGCTTGAAGATTTCTTCTGTATAATAGCATTGTTGCCGATAAAGGTCGTTGTCCAGGCCGGGGACCTCCGTCTTGTGCTTCATCACCTCCAGGTAATAGTCTTCCCCGAACACGCGTTTATGCCACAGGATAGCGTCCTCCACAGCTTTTTGGTCATGAGCCATAATAGCACGGGGCACCTCTCCGGCAAGGCAGGCCGATGAACAGATAAGCCCCTCATGGTACTTCTCAATGACCTCATGGCTCACCCTGGGCTTGTAATACATGCCGTTGATATGACCCTCCGACACAATCTTAACCAGATTCAGGTATCCCTGGTAGTTCTTGGCCAGCAGAATGAGGTGATAGTACCCCTTTTCCCTGAGCCTGTGATCCCCTTTTGACACATAAACCTCACAGCCGATAATGGGCTTTACGTTCGGGTGCTTTTTGGCGTATTTGAAGAACTCTTTTACGCCGTACATGTTGCCGTGATCCGTAATTGCAAGCGCCGGCATACCCAGCTCATCGGCCCGGTTGAAGAGGTTTTCTATGGAAGACTGTCCGTCCAGAATTGAGTACTGGGTATGGACATGAAGATGCACAAAACTCATATTACAAAGATAAGTTTTTTCCCCGTACTCTCCGAAAAAAGTTTTCAACAATTTTAGGGTCGGTTGGGGCTAGCGGCTAAAGTGTTGAGTGTCAGCAGGTTCCTGCATAGTAATCGTTCAAAAAGCGAACGATTACTATATGGTAAACACCTCAGAATCAGCACTTTAACCGCCAGTCCTACAACAAAAACCGGCACCCTGGAAGCAGGATGCCGGCTAGAAAGCGCCAGGCTACTAAATTATTTGCTAAGCTTGAAGCCGATGCGGAAGTTGTCGTAGCCGTCGGCTAACTTGGCTATGCTGCCAAGACTGTTGTTGGACTGGCCGATGGCGGCTACCACTTTTTTGAAGAAGGCCATGGCTTTGTCTACGGTGAACACCATGCGGGCGCCGTTCATGGAGGACTCAAGAGAGCCGGTCATGCACAGGAACTGCATGGATTTGCCGAAGGTGAGGGTTACGGTCTTTTCGCCGTCGCCAACCTTGTAGGTGCCGGGGATGGAGATTGAACCCACTTTCACGGAGAAGGTGTTGTCGGAATTGTTGAAGGTCCAGGTCATGGCGCCGGGCTTGATGCCAACTTTGGCAAGATAGGAATCGGCCTTGGATTCGAGACCGGAGGTAACGGCGCTGCCGGCAAGGTTGGTGAGGATACCGCCTTCCGAGCTGGTTGCAGAAATTGCAACACCGTTGTAGCTATAGGTGCCGTTCAGGGACACGGGAGCCGAATAAATGGCGCCGGCGGCATTTGTAAGGACATTACCAAGACCACCAAGAATGCTTGTCAGGTCCTGGGCGTTGGCCGAGACTGTAACTACCGCAGCCAGGGCAAGTACAGAAAAGAGTTTTTTCATACGTATAATAAGTTTAACTGTTGTCTCCGGGTTCCGGCCAGCCCTGTGCCTTGACCGGGAATTCCAGCCCCTCCGGTGTTACCAAAACCGTGCCGACATCGGGCTTTGCAAGGTGGCCGATGATGTCGAAAGTCTGGAATTCGCGGCGGAATTTCTCCGCATGCAAAATTGGCACTACAAAAAGCAGGCGGTTGTCGTCGCCGCCGTTCATTGCGGCCGATACGGGATCCATGTCAAGCTCCCGGCCAAGCTGGAAGCTGTTGCCTTCGAAAGGAATTTTCTCCGCATAAACCTTGGCGCCAAGTCCGCTGTCGCGCGTCAGGCGTTTTAAGGCATCGGAAAGGCCCCTGGTAACGAAATAACCGTACGAGGGGTATATTTCCTCATCTTCCAGATGCGACACCACGGAAGCGTTTAATTCAGGCCTTAAATACGAGCCCACCAGCATCTTGTACTGGGTCATGTCCGGCTGCTGACCGCTCTCCGTAAAGGACTTTGCACCGCGCTCCAGCACCTGCATGCCAAGGAAAGCGGCTCCCAGGCTGCCGGAAACGCAAATCAGATCCTTGGAAGAAGCCGCGCTACGACGTTTATCTGTAAGCAGCGAGGTCTCCCCCGTTGCCGCCAGCGACACGAACAAACCGTTGTTGGAAGGCTGCAGGTCCAGGTTCACCGCCTCAAAGCCATGCTCCTTTGCCGCCACCGTAATACCCATCCAAAGGTCCTTTATCTGGGGGAAATCCAATTTGGCCGATATGCCAAGCACCACATTGAGCAGCTTAGGGTGCGCCAGGGCGGCGTACAACTCCCCTACTACTCCCACTACACACTTGTAACCCAGGTGTTTAAGCGGAAAATAAATAAGGTTGAAGTCTATCCCTTCAAGGTACATGCGTGATGCGGTTGTCACTTTTCCGCCCTTTGCCGACGTATAAGTGAGCCCGCTCACGGGATTATATGCCGAGAGGCGATAGAGCTGGTCTATCGCCTCTATTTTTCCAATGTCGGAGAATGATTCTGCCATAATCTCAGAAGCGCTTAGCTTCTGCAAATATAGCAATTATTTCGATAGGGTGGGAACGGCGTCGCGGGTAAAATCGTTGGTGGAATTGTTCGTATCGGCAAAAATACCGCCGGAAACCTTCCTTAATGCCGATTTGCCAAAGCGGTCGGGATCTTTGTCCACCTTACCGCAACCGGTATAGCCGGCATCCACGGTAGAGTTGAAAGCAGGGGTGCCGAAGCCTTCCTCTATGCCGCAGTTTACGCCATCCACAACCCAGGCGTTAGGGATGAGATAACTGCCTGCAGGATAAGGCTTTCCTTCCTGCAGCGCCTCTCCGTTCATCCAGAAGGAACGGGTGCCGGTGAAGGCCTTTTCCTCAAGGAATTTCTCTGCGGTATAACCTTCCGGGAACTTCACAAGGGCATACGATTCAAAACCGCGGCCGTGAAGCATGGTGAAAGTCTTGGATGAACGCACAATGCAGTTCAGGTTGGGAACATCCGGATTGTCGGTATCCACATCTTCGCCGTCGAAGAATTCATAATCGGCATCGCTAAGATCAAGACCTACGCCGTTTTCGGTGGCAAAATCCTGGGCGGAAAGTGCCAGAAGCAGAGAATGGCCGGGAAGCATGGGAACGTCGGTTCCGCTGCCGGGAATGGTGTAGATGTTCCTCACAAGGATATCGGCCGAGAGGTCGTCGTCCACCAGCCAGTACGAACTTCCGGCGTTCTGCGAGCTCTCGGACGAGATGCAGAAGGCAAGGCCATCGGCATAAAGCAGATTCTGGGTGTTGTTGGTAATCTTAATGTACTGGTCGCCGTCGGAGCTGTCGGAGGTCTTTCCGTCTTCCAGCAAATAGCCGGTAAAGAACACTTCTTCAATTACAAAACTGCCTGTGGTGACATCCTGAACGTCAGGTAGTCCCTGAACGATATTGATGCTCGCAGTGGCTGTTTCGGCCTTTACCACAAGCGTAGCGGCACGGGTAGCAATCTCCTCAATGGCGCTTACGGAGATGTAAAGAGTGGCGTCACCCTCCCCTTCCAGGGGCTCTACGGTGTACCAGTCCTGACCGTCAGTTTTAATGGTCCATGGCCTGTTGGCAAGAAGTTCTACGGCTATTTTCTGTGCGGTTCCTGTGTAACCAACATTAACGGTAGGAACAGAAACCGAAACTGCAGGATCCGGAATTTTGTTGCAGGCAAGTGCTGCAATCAGTGCAAGGGTTGCAAGAAAGATCTTTTTCATAATTATTACAGTTTAAATGATTAAAATTCGATGCCTATTGTTGCCATGGTATCTATAAACCAATTGTTTTTTCCAAATAAAGTAAACTGCGCCCTGGGGGCTGCATATATGCTTAGTTTACGGGAAAGCCGATATGAGATTTCAAGGTTCAATCCGGCCTGCCAGGCCATGAAATCCATTGCCGATATACCGTCTCCTGCAGCGGTGTAGCAGGCTGCAAGCATAGGCTGCAGACCAAGATTTACCTTTTTAAACGCCCACTCATTGTAGCCTACTACAGAAGCGCGTACGGAATACTGCCTGTACATTTGCAGTGCGCCTAACGACAGGAATGCGCTGCTCTGATCAATTACATTCTCATAACCGCGCTTAAAAACGCCGTTCAGGCCAGCCACAACATAGCTGTGGGCCCATTTTTTACCGCCGAACAGGGTGGCTTCTTCACGTAGTACAGTACTCACCGGAACTTCGTTGAAGTCCGGCAGATGCCTTACAAGATATATGGCGTTGTATCCGGCACCGGCAAGCCAGCCTTGGCCGGAAGTGGGTTCCAATCGGCCCTGAATGCTATATCCGGAGCCTTGGAAGCGCGTATCAGTTGACTTCTTTGCACCCGAAAAGCGCGTGAAATATCGGCCGAAGCCAAGGGACTGAACCACAGTGGCATTGCTGCCGGACGGATCCATGAACTGGACCGAGCAGGATTGGTGATACTTACGGTAAGCAGCTTCCAGCGACAGTGCGTACTCCCCTGCTACCACACCTGCCGATGCGCCTAATACAAGATCTGATGTAATGTTTCGCGGTCTGGGGTCCACTTCCCTGTATTCGTGAAGGGCGCGGAAACTGGCATGAACACTCCAGAAAAACCGTCCGGTGCGGGCGGAGTAACGGGCCCAGAAACTGTACTGTTCGCGCTGCAAATCTCCGCCAACCGAGTCAATAACAACGTAGGGTTGGAGCAATAACCAGTCCGAAGAACTGTTCATTTTTACGCCTAGTTTTACTCCTCTATGGTAGGAAACTCCGCCCTCTACACGCTTTAAAGAATCAAGGCTGTGACGGGCCCATGCATTGAATTCTCCCTGCCTTAAACCGGTGCCTTCAACGGGCACGGAAGCCTTGTCCTGCTCCCTGAACTGACCGCGAATCTCTACCCTGGTAAAGTTACAGTTTTTGTAATACAACAGCGTCTGTCCGGGGGCGTTCGACAACTTTTCCTGTGTAAACGACCTCAGAGGTACTAAAAACAGCAATATGACCAGCACAAACCTCATTGCATCACTTGTAGTTTAAGAGTAACATTTTCGCTGTTTTCAACAAGGCTAACGGCAGTAAGAATTGTAGCGTGTTCGGTGCAACGGACCTTATATCCTTTGCCGCTGGAAAGGGCGGCCATGCCGTCAAAAGCAATTATATAAACGCCCTTCAAAACATCCATTTCGCACTGCCCGTTCACAAACACCGGAATGGGGTAAGTCTCCCCCGTATTAATGTTCTTGATTAGATTTCCGGGAAGGCTGTTATCCACCTGAAGCGCCACAATGTTTTCCCCGGAAGGCAGCTGCGCCTGCAAGGTAACGCGGCACGTTACGTCCCCCGGAATTACCTTCATGCAGGAAGTCGTAAGCAAAATCAATATTATACCCAGAATCTTTCTCATAACTTAAAGTCCAGTTCCATCCCGAAGTAAGGGGTGCTTGAGCGGCGCATATACGCTCCGTTCATATAATAGTCCGGCGCAATGGCCAGCAGGCGGTTCACAAACAGCGCGCAGGAGAATTTGTCGTGCCAGAAACGCTTGGTAGCTTTGATGTTAATATAAGTTGCAAACGGCACCAGATAATTATAATCCATAGAATTGCTGTCCAGGATAAGGTAGCGCAGCACAGGGTCGGCGGCATCGGCCTCCGTATAAGGATGCTCCACAAGGTTTTTGTCCAGATACGACAGCGGCACGGTGGAACGCTTCACCGGATAATGATTGCTGAACCACGAAGTCTGGAACGACGTTGTAATGATAAGCCCCAACACCGGAATCTGCGTATCCAGCACAATGTTGGTGTTCAGGCTGGTATAAGTGCTGCCGTCGTTTGTCTCATAATAGCCGATATAAGGGTACCTGTTGCCGTTTATGATGGCCGACGGCACATAATACACCGGCGCGCTGTTAGTATTCTTAGTAATGAAATACGCCCCGTTTGCCGTAATTCTGGTAAGGATAACGGGAATGCGCGGGCTGCTGAAAGTAAATTCCACCCCCTGCTTAAGGGTCTGGGAACCGTTTGTGGGAATTGAGCACGCCTGCAGCAAAGTGTCAAGCTTATAAGGCAACATACTAACGTCCGGCGGCCCTGTAAGGCTGCTTTTGTCTATTCCGCTGCCGTCGTACTTCTTATATATATAACGGTTATATCGCGAGCTGCTGCGGAACCCGGAAGTCATATTCTCGTAGAAATAATCGGCCGATAAAGACCAGCCGTTCCAAGATATATCGGCACCTATTTCCAGCTTCAGGTTCCTTGCGGGGCCCAGTTCTGGATTGGTGGGATCGGCAACGTAAACGTACATGTACGAGCGCCTGAGATTAGTTTCTACGGGCCAGTAGTTGAATTCCTGGATGTCGCCGTACACCGGGTCCGGATACAGCATGCTCATGGTGGGAAACTTGGTGTGCAGGCCTCCGCCAAAATAAACGCCAGCTTTCAAATATTCACCTCCGGCTTCCACGGAAGGGAAATTGACGCGAACGTTGGCGCGAGGATCAAGATAAAGCCGGGGGCTGGCGCTCAACTGGGCACTGAGGCGCGCGCCTGCCACCCATTCCAACGACCAGGCGTCCAGCGGAAGCGTCCCGCTGTATTCGGCAAAAGCCGACAGCTGATTATCGGCCGGAATTGAATAATACGGACGCGGACGGGAGCTAATTAGCGTTGAAAACGGCCTTGAAACGTCGAATATTGCACCTTCGCCAAAGTTTTTATCCACCGTCCACTGCACGCCGGCCATAATCTTATGGATATCGGCCGATAATTTTACCGCCGAATTCAGATAGAAGTACAGCGGCATGCCTTTTACCTGCATGGTGGATTCGTAACGCACGGGAAGGATTTCGGCGTCCCACTCCCCTTCTTCGGTGGCGGTGGAAAACGGCTGTTCAGCGCCGTTGATTACGTATTTCCAGCGGTCTATGATGTCGTTTTCCAAACTAATGGAAGCCGTCGTCACCCATGAGCGGAACAGCGAACCGGACTCTGTAGAAGTAATGGCATAGGTAGCCGCAAGATCAGCCCTGTTGTAAGACGATTTGTAGGTCTCTATGGGGCCGAAAGTGCCAAAATCCAGGTTCTGGTCACTCTTTTCGTCGTCGAAAGATCCGGTATAGTCCAGCGAAACATCCAGTTTATGCTTCAACTCCCCTTTCCATGTCTTTCCCGCGCGCACGCTGCCCGTAAGGCGCTTGTAGTTTTGCCTGGGGTTGCGCGGATCCTGCCTGGAATCCAGGTAGTTCACTCCGGCGTTCAGGGTAAAATCTTTCCATTCGAAGTCCTTCCCAAGATAGAACAGCTTGGATGTCATATCGGCCTTAAAACGGGCGCGCAGGCTGTTCCCTCCCCTTTTTCGGGTAATCTTTATGAGGCCGCTGGTAAGGTCCCCGTACTGGGCCGATGCTATGCCGCGAACAACCTCCACCGACTCGATGTCTTCCGTGCTAATAGACCTAAGGTCGGTGCCAATATTCACAAAATCGCTTCCCAGCGCGCTGTATCCCGGGGTAAACTGCAAATTGGCATTGTTCCCCATGGGCCTGGAATCTATCATGACCGACGTTCCCAGGGCCGATGTTGCATAGTTGGCGCTTATGGAAGCGGCGCTGCGCAGGTTCACTACTTGTGGGGATGCCAGGTTCGGGTCACGTGCCAACCCTCCGGGCAGAAGTTCCATCAGATCGGCCATGCTGGACGGTTGTATATGTGATATTGCATCTACCCCTATCTTTGATGCCGATGTTACTCCCCTGCTCTCCTGGGCGGTCACCACCACTTCCTTGATAGTGAAAGACTTCAGGCTGTCAGGATACTGCCATGAAAGCGTGTCGGCCTCCTGCGCAAAGGCGGGAAGACCGACAGCCACAACAACAATAACAAAGGAATAGATATATCTAAATGTCATACTAACTTTCGTACGACAAAATTAGCTCACTCCCCTGCACTGTTCAATACCAATTTATAGGTATAAAAAAGGCCCGCAAACCATTTGGCTGCGGGCCTTAAATGATACTTACGCTAAAATTAGCGGAGCTGGAAGATCACAGGGTAGGTGTAGGTAACCTTAACTGCGCGGTCACGCTGCTTGCCGGGCTTCCACTTGGGGGAGCTGGAAACTACGCGAACGGCTTCCTTGTCCAGGGATTCATCCACGCCTCGGAGTACGCGTACGTTGGTAACGCGGCCGTCGGCCTCTACGGTGAACTGCAGGGTTACACGGCCCTGAACGCCGTTTTCCTTTGCAATTTCCGGATATACCAGACGGGAGTTAACCCACTTGGAGAACTCGTTGGCATCGCCTCCGTTGAAGGAAGGCTTCTGTTCTACCAGCTGGAAAGGAATGGCTTCTTCTTCCACCTCTTCCTCTTCCACGGCTGCTTCCTTATAGTCCTGGATTTCTACGGCCTGGTTGTTGTCTTCAAGGTTGATGAACAGGTCGTCGTCCAGTTTGATATCGTCGTCCACAATGTCGATCTGGTCGCTGAGGACAGGGATTGAAGGAGCTTCCGGCGGGGGCGGAGGAAGGTTGTCCTGGATGGCAATCATCTCGTCTTCCACAAGAGCCTGGGTGGTGTCTTCAAGGACTGCAACCTTGGCGTCACGTGAGCTCCAGTTGAAGGCAAGATACACTACGAGGAGAGCTACAACAAGGCCGATCTCGGTGAAGAGGAGGCGCTTGTTCTCAAGGCTCGCTTTGGGTGATTTCTTAACTTCCATTTCTGTATCTTTTTTGTGGTTATTTCACTGATGCAAAGATAATACCCAATATTTTCAATACAAAATATCACGCGTAAAAGAATCTCGCAAAAGTAAAAACGCAAACACTTGACAATCAAGCATTTGCGAGAATAATAAAAATAAAAAATCTCGCACCCGCACACCCCCCTGCCGTTAACCACCGTTTTTTGGCTTTTTACCACTAAAAGAATTTAATGCTCTAAACAGCTGATTATCAACTCTTTATCTGGTATATCAGCGTTTTTGATACGTTCCTTAAGCCTGTAAATGCGATTGTAAACGTAGGGCTTATCCTTCTCCAAAAGAGTGGAAATTGTGGTTGAAGAGAAGCCCGAAGCAGTGAACATATAAAGCAAATAATCCTCTTCTTTCAGGTTAGGAAAAGCCTGGCGGAGCCTGGTCATCACTCCGTCATAACGGAGATTCAGCTGCTGCTCCAGATTCTTCCGCACGACCGGATCCGAGCGCAGTCCTTCTACTATAGAACGGACCTCATTCAGGATACGGGGCTGCAGATTATCCGTACCTTCATATATATAATACTGCTCGCACAGGCGTTCAAGCGTATCCAGATTCTTTTTATCGGCCTTCTTCAAATCCTCGGCCACGGACATAAGCCTTTCGTTCTCTTCCCTCTCTTCCATAAGCTGCTTCTCCAGCTGTGCTTTTCTGGCCCAGAAATACAGGACCAGAGTAGCAAGCACAGCTGTTATGAAAAGAAGCAGAGCCCCCATAAACTACAGGTTGCGAAGCAGATTGGTAAGGGAAACTTTCTTGTCAATCATGTCGCGAAGATCTTCAATCTTCACGCGCTCCTGTTTCATGGTATCGCGCTCGCGCACGGTAACACAGCCGTCTTCAAGGCTGTCATGGTCAACGGTAACGCAGAAAGGCGTGCCAATGGCGTCCTGACGGCGATAACGCTTGCCGATAGAGTCTTTCTCGTCGTACTGATAGGAGAAGTCGTACTTGAGTTCGTCCACAACCTTCTGTGCAAGCTCTGGCAGACCGTCCTTCTTGACAAGAGGCATAACGGCAACCTTGATAGGTGCCAGAGGTGCAGGAATACGCATTACAACGCGTTCCTCGCCATTTTCCAGCTTCTCAACGTTGTAAGAATGAGCCAGCACGGCAAGGCACATACGGTCTACGCCGATGGAGGTTTCAATCACATATGGAGTATAGGAGGTGTTTTCCTCGGGATCGAAGTATTCTATCTTCTTGCCGGAGAACTTCTGGTGGTTGCCAAGGTCAAAGTTGGTGCGGCTGTGGATGCCTTCCAGTTCTTTGAAGCCGAAGGGGAAATTGAACTCGATATCGGTGGCAGCGTTGGCGTAGTGGGCCAGTTTCTCATGGTCGTGGAAACGGTAATTCTCGGCTCCCATGCCAAGGTTCACATGCCATTTCAAGCGGGTTTCCTTACACTTTTTGAACCAATCCAGCTCAGTGCCGGGTTTGATGAAGAACTGCATTTCC
>JAGCWB010000049.1 GCA_017962065.1 Bacteroidales bacterium | reverse complement strand
GTTTCCCAGTCGGGCGAGACGGCCGATACCCTGGCCGCCATTGAAATTGCCAAGCGCAACGGAGCTTTCGTGTACGGTATCTGCAATGTGATCGGCTCATCCATTGCGCGCGCTACGGATTCGGGCACCTACATTCACGTGGGACCGGAAATCGGCGTGGCTTCTACCAAGGCCTTTACCGGCCAGGTTACCGTAATGGCCATGCTGGCGCTGGTTATTGGCAAGCTGCGCGGAACCATCGACCTGGATTATTACCATAAGGTGGCAGGTGCGCTGCTTCAGCTGCCGGACACTATCCGCAAAGCCCTGGAGAGCGCCCCGGAGGTGGAAAAACTGGCCAGTATTTTCACCTATGCACACAATTTCATCTACCTGGGCCGCGGTTACAACTACCCCACCGCCCTGGAGGGAGCCCTTAAACTCAAGGAAATATCCTACATCCACGCCGAAGGCCTTCCGGCAGCTGAAATGAAGCACGGCCCCATAGCCCTGATCGATGCCGAAATGCCCACCGTGGTTATTGCAACGCTGGATCACACCTACGAAAAAACGGTGTCCAACATAGAAGAAATCAAGGCGCGCGGAGGCAAAATCATCGCGGTCATTTCAGACGGCGACACGCAGCTGCGCCACAGAGCCGATTATTGCCTGGAAGTGCCCTCAACGGCCGAATGCCTGATGCCCATAGTGTCCATAATCCCCCTGCAACTGCTTGCCTACTTCATAGCCGTCGGCAAAGGCCGCAACGTAGACCAGCCCCGCAACCTTGCCAAGAGCGTGACGGTGGAGTGAGCCCTACTCCTGTGCTTCCGGCATCATGGAGGCGGCGGAGGGCTGGTAACTTTCGCTGCGCGGGTCGAACTCGATGCTGTCGGTTATTTCCAGAAGCTCGACGGTTTCTTCGTCATCTTCGGCCAATGCTACGCAGGTAACAAGGGCGCCACGGCCTTTGAGGCTTATCCTTAGTCCGGCGATCCACTCGTCGTCACTGTCATCCCATTTGCCGGAGGCATACAGTGTGCCGCCAAGTTTGTCGTCGTCCCAGAACAGTTCGGAGAGATCTTCCACCACGATACCTTTGAACAGCGCACCGCTTTCAAAGGTTCCGAAGAGTTCGTCCAGCTTGTTCTCGATGAATCCCGTGAGGCCTTCCTCGTAAAGATCTCCAATGTAGTCAAGTTCAGATTCGGCATAGTATACTACGGTATTCATGCTCAGCTGGCCGTTCTTGCCCTGGATATAAAATGTGGCATCGTCCGGGAAGCAGTCTTCCGTGTCCTCAACCTCATAGGATGACGGATAGGTGATTGTGAAATCGGCAAGTTTCAGGGTTTTGGTTTTGCCGGTGCAGCCCATGAGTACCGGAATGGCCACAGCCAATACAAAAAGAATGCGTTTCATAAGTGTATGATATTGAATGATTTTCTTTTTCTCCAAAAGACAAAGATAGTTTTTTAATGGCTTTCTTCCAAAGAATTCGTAACTTGCAGGATATTTCTTGGCTATGGATAAAATCCTCATACTGGACTTCGGGTCTCAGGTTACCCAGCTTATAGGACGACGTCTGCGGGAGCTTAACGTTTACTGTGAAATATATCCCTTCAACAAGGTTCCGGCCATGGAAGCAACTGTTAAGGGCGTGATTCTTTCCGGCAGCCCCTGTTCGGTGCGCGATGCAAATGCGCCGCAGGTGGACTTAAGCCTTTTCAAAGGCCGATTACCGCTACTGGGCATCTGCTACGGGTCACAGTATCTGGCCCAAAAGTGCGGCGGCAAGGTGGAGGCTTCGGACTCCCGCGAGTATGGCCGGGCAATGCTGGAAATCACAGCGGAATCACCTCTGCTTAAGGGTGTTAGCCGCCAGACGCAGGTTTGGATGTCGCACGGAGACACTATATCGGCCTTGCCTAAAGGCGCCAAGGTAATAGCCTCTACGGCCGATGTTGAGAACGCCGCATACCAGTTCGCCGATGAACCCACCTATGCCGTTCAGTTCCACCCGGAGGTTTACCATACCGACGAAGGTTCACGCATCCTGGCCAACTTTGCGCTGGATATCTGCGGCTGCAAGGCCGATTGGACTCCGGCCTCATTCATAGAAACTACGGTGGATTCGCTGCGGAAGCAGATCGGCACCGACAAAGTTATCCTTGGTCTTAGCGGCGGCGTGGATTCCACCGTTGCCGGCGTGCTTTTGAACAAGGCCATCGGCAGCCAGCTCACCTGCATCTTCGTGAACAACGGCCTCTTGCGCAAAAACGAATTCTCCACCGTACTCGCCTCATATAAAGATATGGGGCTCAATGTGATAGGGGCCGATGCATCGGCCGATTTCCTGGCCGCACTCAAAGGCGTCACGGAGCCGGAGGCAAAGCGCAAGGCTATCGGCCGTGTGTTTGTGGAGACTTTTGACAAATACGCCCGAAGCATCGAAGGCGCCCGCTGGCTGGCCCAGGGCACCATTTATCCGGACGTGATAGAGAGCGCCGGAATAGAAGGCATAGCCTCCAAAATCAAGAGTCACCACAATGTTGGCGGCCTACCCAAAGAAATGAACCTGAAGGTTGTAGAGCCGCTTCGCATGCTGTTCAAAGACGAAGTCCGCCGCGTAGGCCGCGCCCTTGGCATCAAGGAAGAACTGATTGGCCGGCATCCATTCCCCGGTCCCGGTCTGGGCATCCGAGTCATAGGCGAAGTCACCGAAGAAAAACTGAACGTGCTTCGTGAGGCCGATGACATCTTCATCCGTGCACTCCGCGAAGTCGGACTTTATGACCAGATATGGCAGGCCGGCGTTATCCTGCTGCCTGTCAAGAGCGTGGGCGTGATGGGTGACGAGCGCACCTATGAGAATCCGGTGGCCCTGAGGGCCGTGGTTTCCACCGACGCCATGACCGCCGACTGGTTTCCCTTCCCCTACGACTTCCTGCGCAACGTTTCCAACGAAATCATCCGCAAAGTCCGAGGCGTGAACCGCGTAGTCTACGACATCTCCTCCAAACCCCCGGCAACCATTGCATGGGAGTGATGAACTAGTAGTTCGGGGCTTTTTTGGCTATGGTTACGTCGTGGGGGTGGTTTTCCTGGACGGTGGCGGGGCTGATTTTCACGAAGCGGGCGTGGTGCAGGGCTTCAAGGGTGGGGGCGCCGCAGTAACCCATGCCGCTGCGAAGGCCGCCTTCAAGTTGGTACAGGACATCGGCCACGGGGCCTTTGTAGGCTACGCGGGCCACAACGCCTTCCGGAACCAGTTTTTTGGCGCCTTTCTGGAAGTAACGGTCTGCGCTGCCGGCCTGCATGGCGTCTATTGAGCCCATTCCGCGGTAGCCTTTCATCTTTACGCCATCAACTTCCACTATGTCGCCGGGAGCTTCGTCGGTGCCGGCGAACATGCTGCCGCACATCACGCAGTGAGCACCTGCAGCCAGGGCTTTGACCACGTCGCCGGAGTAGCGCAGGCCGCCATCGGCTATTACCGGAATGTCTTCGCCGGCTACTTCGGCCACATCGGCAATAGCTGTTAGCTGAGGGACGCCCACGCCGGCAACTATGCGGGTGGTGCAGATGGAACCGGGACCGATGCCAACTTTCAGCCCATCAGCGCCGGCTGCTATCAGGTCCTTGGCGGCGGCCGCTGTGGCTATGTTGCCAACCACCACGTCAAGTCTCGGGAAGGCGGCCTTGATGGCTTTCAGGGCATCTATAACGCCTTTCGAGTGACCGTGGGCTGAATCAAGCACTACTGCATCCACGCCTGCATCGGCCAGCAACTTTACCCTGTCCAGGACATCCGGGGTGATTCCCACGCCGGCGGCTACCTTCAGGCCCTGCGCTTTTACCTTTGCCACTTCATCGGCCTGGGCGGCGGCGCTCATGTTCTTGTGAATCACGCCTATCCCGCCGACTTTGGCCATTGCAGCGGCCATGGGGGCCTCCGTCACCGTGTCCATTGCGGCTGATGCGAAGGGACTGTCAAGGGTGATGTGACGGGAGAATCGGCCTTTAAGGGAGACTTCGCGGGGAAGAACTTCCGAGTACGCCGGCATTAGCAGCACGTCGTCGAAGGTTATGCCTTCCTGAAAAATGCGGTTGGAGAGCGCCATATCTGTTAATATTACAATTAATTCATTATCTTTGCGGAGTATGAAAAAGCTTCTTTTCACATTCCTGCTTCTGGGCTTGGGTTTGTCCCTGGCAGCCCAGGTACGCACATATTCGGACAACGCTTCCGGCACCTTTGTGGTGGGACTGGACAGCTATTATTACGGGTCCTCCGGCAGTCTTGATTTCAAGGCAGGCGGGCGTTCAGTGCACGCCACACTGGAAGGCGGAACGGTTACCGTTGACGGCAGCGTATTGTCCGAATCGGATGCCGATACAGTCATAGGCATACACGATTTTACCGGCGACCGTGAACCGGAGCTTGTTGTTGCGCGTCGCTCCAGCCAGGCGGTGAGGGCGGCAGTTTACACGCTGGACGGTGGAAAATGGAAGCAGATCGGCCAGATGATTGCCTCCGACGCTCCCGAAATCCGGGTTTTCCGCCAGGTTGTGTCCATTCGCCGGGGCGATGCCCTTTATTCCTGGACCTGGCACGAAAGCAGCTTTGACTTCAAGGCCTCCGACGGTTCCAAAGAGCCTACTGCTCAGTAACGTGAATAATGGACTTCACGGGAGCAATGTCTTCCAGGCGTGAACGGCCGGGCAGGTCGTCAATTTCTACCAGGAACACAAAGTCCTTTACCTTTACATTATAGGTTTTTCCGCCAATTACAACCTTTTGGGCGTTCAGGCCCTGTGCAAGACCGCGTGCGGTGCCGCCTGTTGCCAGGATATCGTCAAAGAAAGTAATTTCTACAGTGTCTCCGGTGGGTGTGCTGGCAGCTATGTCCGAGTTGCGGAAGTACACATGGTCCGGACCGTACTCTTTCATGATTTCCACCTGGATAAGGTCTCCTTCCGAGAAAGGAAGCTTTCCCTTCTTGCGCAACGGAATAAGGTTCTGTATGTGATTGTTGCCATACAGCATGCCGGCGCCGAAAAGAAAGCCGCGGGCCTCAGGAGCGGCAACGTTGGGAGCCACGCACATGGCTGCCAGGTCGTCGCACAGGTGTTGGAACAGCTGCTTGTCCTGAATGAACGGGATAATGTCCACGAAGTTGACTCCCTTGATGGGGAAATCAGGGTAGAATTTGATAAACTTACTGTAGTCCATATTGTTTGAATAATGTGCTGCTTGGAAAGGCACACAAAGTTAGCATTTTTTTACGAATACTGCCGGGGAAAACGCAGCAGAATGGACAAAAATGCAACGATACCCAGAGCGAAGGGATAGTACAGGTTGCTGATGATAGCCACGGCCGATACGCCGGCAAGGCCGCTGGCCATAAGCATCTGCGCACCGTAAGGGATTATACCCTGCACCAGGCAGGAAAAAGTATCAAGGATGGATGCCACCTTGCGGGAATCCAGGCCGAAACGATCCGATATATCCTTTGCCAGCGGGCCCACGGTGATGATGGCTATGGTGTTGTTGGCAGTGCAGAAGTTCACCAGCGACACCAGGCCTGCTATTGAAAGGCTGGCAGCACGTCGGCCTGAAATACGCTTTGTAAGGCCGTCGATAATGAACTGCAGGCCGCCGTTATAGCGAATGAGTTCCAGCATACCGCCCGCCAAAAGCGACACAATTATAAGTTCACCCATGGAACCGATACCTGTGCCAATGGAAGACATCCAGCCCACAAAATCGTAAGCTCCGGTGCACCAGCCGATGATTCCGTTCACGCCAATGCCAACGGCTAAAACAGTTACCACATTCATCCCCGCCAGTGCCAGGCCGATTACCAGCAGATAAGGAATGAGCCCTATCCATTGAACGGGGGCGGCCGATGGAGAAGCCTCAACTGAAAGCCCCAGAACTACATACAGCGCCGCTACGATGATGGCCGCCGGAGCAGCAATCCAAAGGTTCACGCGGAATTTATCCTTCATGGAGCATCCCTGACTCTTGGTTGCGGCGACTGTGGTATCTGAAATGAACGAAAGGTTGTCACCGAAGAATGCGCCTCCTACGATAATGGCTGTCATGAAAGGCACGCCTATCCCCTCCTCCACGGCAATGCCTGAAGCAATTGGAACAAGCGCCACAATAGTTCCCACAGAGGTACCAATGGCCATTGAAATGAAGCAGGCCGCAAGGAAAAGTCCGGCGTATATAAGCTTTCCGGGCAATATTCGTAGGGTCGCATTAACGGTAGCGTCAATGGCACCGACATCTTTGGCGGTAGCGGCAAAAGCGCCAGCCAGCACAAAGATCCAAATCATCAGCAGCACGTTCTTGTTGCCGGCGCCCTCAGAGAAAACGGCAATTTTGTCGTCGGTCTTGTCTATACTGCGGGTTATAAACATGGCATAAGCCGATGCAATGATGAAAGCCGCCGCCACCGGCACCTTATAAAAATCATGCGCGATTATTGACCCTGCCAGATACACCGCCAGGAACACAAAGAGTGGGCTGAGCGCCAGCCAACCGTTCATCTTATGGGCCGATGGCTGCCTGTGCTCCGTTTTTTCCGTGTGAATTGCCATAGAAGTTCGTCTTACGGGGTGCAAAGTTACTAAAAAAGAGTAACTTTGCAGCCGATGACCGGCAAATTAGACATACGTGTGCCAGGAAACAGGGTGCTGCTGCATGCCTGCTGCGCGCCTTGCTCCAGCGCCATTGTGGAATGCCTTATGGAAAGAGGTATTAAGCCGGTGATCTTCTATTCCAACTCCAACATTTACCCTCTGGAAGAGTACAGCCACCGCCTTAACGAGTGCATACGCTATGCACAGAAATGGGGCTTAGAGATAGTGGACGATGTTTACGACCATCAGGCCTGGGGCGCCTGCGCTGTTGGACTGGAGAACGAGCCGGAACGTGGAGGGAGGTGTTTTGAGTGCTTCAAGTTCCGCCTGCTGCGCGCTGCGCAGTATGCATCTGAGCACGGCTTTGACGTTCTCACCACCACCCTTGCCAGCTCCAGATGGAAAAGCCTGGAACAGGTAAACGAAGCCGGCTTCTGGGCCTGCTCACAAGTTCAGGGCGTAGTGTGGTGGGACATGAACTGGCGCCGTGGCGGCCTACAGGAACGCCGGAACCAGATTATCCGCGAAGAGAACTTCTACAACCAACTCTTCTGCGGCTGCGAGTTCTCCCAGCGCAAGTAAGGCAGTCGTGGGCGCTGGCGGTTAACTGCCTGATTCACAGGGTATTATAATAAAGTAATCGTTCGAAATTCGAACGATTACTTTATATTAACTTGCTGAGTTTCAGCTATTTAGCCGCCAGCCTAGAACTCGAAGTTCACGCCAACCTTGATCTGGGAACGGCTGGTTTTGTAGCCGTCAATCCTGCTGCGGTTGAGGAGGCTATGGTCGTAGCCGACGTGGAGCTGGATGTCGCCGAGCTGGACACCAAGGCCACCGCCAAGATAGATGTTGAAGGGGTTGGAGTCGCCGTTCTGTGCATCGTAGTGATTGTCCACATAACCGTCACTGTAGGTCTTGCCGAGAACCGAGATGCTGCCATGCCAATTGGTTTTGCATGAGACGCCGTACTGGAATACGGGACCGGCATAAGCAAAGATGCCGAAGTTGCTGTTAACCTCGTATTTGTAGTTAAGGTTGATGGGAACATTGAGGGCGATGTCGCGGTAAGTACCGGTAATTGTAGCGGAAGCGGGAATAATCCTTGAGCCGGCCGACGAGGTTCTCTCGGCAAAGAGGGCGTTTACATAAAAACCGGGAGCAACGCCAAGGCCATTAACAATCTCGATGTTGTAGCTGGCGCCTACAAAGATACCGTTAAGGCCGATGCGGCCAGCTTCCTTGTTGTCGGAGGCCTGGGTATCGATTTCAGTAGAATTGAGATAACCCACGCCGATGTTGAGCTGGGCTTTTGCCTGGGTTCCAAGCAGCATCAGGGCTGCTGCAAGAACGATAGTGTAAACTTTCTTCATGATAAAATGTGTAATTTAAATTCAGTTTTGGGCTGCAAAGTTACTCATTTTTTTGCATACCTTGCCCTATTATCGGCATAAATACCTATTTATAGGGATTGACGGGGGCCGATAATTGCCGTAAATTTGCGCCCTGCGCAAAACAAAAACTATGGTACTGTCAGAACTTCAGACCGGAGAAAAGGCGGTGATTGTGCGTGTGCACGGTCACGGCAGTTTCCGTAAACGCTTGATAGAAATGGGCTTCATCCAGGGGAAGGAAGTCCGCGTGATACTTAACGCTCCCCTTAAGGACCCTATTGAGTACGAGATTATCGGCTATAAGGTTTCCCTAAGGCGGGAAGAAGCTAAGCAAATTGAGGTTGTGACGGAGCAGGAAGCCAGGGAGGCGCTTGTGAGCGATGAGCATCTGCAGGCCCTTCCGGGAGATCTGGAAGAGGCCCAGAGGCTGGAACGGGCACTGGAGCACGTGGCTCAGGAACGCAGTCATAACATACGCGTGGCCCTTGTGGGCAATCCCAACTGCGGCAAAACTTCCCTCTTTAACATCGCTTCCGGCGCTCATGAGCATGTGGGCAACTACTCCGGCGTTACGGTGGATGCCAAGGAAGGCCATTTCAAATACAAGGACTACGACATCACCCTGGTGGATTTGCCGGGCACATATTCTTTATCGGCCTACTCTCCGGAAGAACTTTATGTTCGCAAAAATCTGCTGGAAACCATGCCGGACGTGGTTGTGAACGTGGTGGACGCTTCCAATATCGAGCGTAACCTTTACCTTACAACCCAGCTCATAGACATGAACCTGCGCGTGGTAATGGCGCTGAACATGTACGACGAGCTAAGACACAAAGGCGACAAACTGGACGTCAAGCAGTTAGGTTACCTACTGGGCATGCCCGTGTGCCCCACGGTAAGCCGTACCGGAGAGGGCATTCCGGAGCTCTTCGACACTGTAATAAAAGTATATGAGAATGCCGATCCAAAGCTGGCAAGGCACATTCACATAAACCACGGGGCCGAGATTGAGCAAAGCATAAAGACGGTACAGCCTTTCATCGCCTTTAACGAGGACCTGAAGGCGCGGTTCTCCACCAGATATCTGACTATCAAGTATTTGGAGAACGATAAGGATATCGAGAATCTTTTATCGGCCTGCTCTAATATCCAAGATATTCGCGATGCCAGGGCCGATGAACAGCAGCGCATCCAGGGCCTTCTGGACACCAATATGGAAAGCGCCATTGTGGATGCCAAATACGCTTTTATCCAGGGCGCGCTGGCCGAGACTTACGAGAAATATCAGGCCGAACGTCCGCGCCGCACCATTACGGACAAGATAGACGCAATTGTCACCAACCAGTGGATGGCATTCCCAATTTTTGTGCTGCTGCTATGGTTTATCTTCTGGGCTACCTTCACCGTGGGACAGTATCCTATGGACTGGATCGACGCCCTGGTGGGCTGGTTCGGAGACTGGGTTGGCGGTTTCATGAAGGAAGGCTGGTTCAAAGACCTTGTTGTTGACGGCATTATTGCCGGCGTTGGAAGCGTGCTGGTGTTCCTGCCTAATATCCTCATTCTGTATTTCTTCATCTCAATAATGGAGGACAGCGGGTATATGGCGCGCGCGGCTTTTATTGTAGATAAGCTGATGCACAGAATCGGCCTTCATGGAAAGAGTTTCATTCCCATGGTCATGGGCTTTGGGTGCAACGTGCCGGCAATTATGGCCACCCGCAGCATCGAGAGCCGTAAAAGCAGGCTAATCACCATTGCCATCATTCCTTTCATGTCCTGCGCAGGCCGATTGCCGATATTCGTGCTTTTTGCCGGGGCTTTCTTCCCAGGAAATCCCGCCACGGCCCTGCTGCTCATTTATCTGCTTGGTGTGCTGATGGCTATTCTGAGCGCGCTGGTGCTGTCACATTTTGTCAAGGATGACGACCTGCCGTTCGTTATGGAACTTCCGCCTTATCGTGTTCCTACGGCCAGGGCTATCGGCCGGCATACCTGGGAAAAAGGCAAGCAGTATCTGGAGAAAATGGCAACTACCATACTTATATTTTCCGTGGTTATATGGGCGCTGGGATATTTCCCCAGGCATCCGGAGGCTTCCAAGGCATATCAGCAGGAACATTCTTATATAGGTATGGTTGGAAAGGCCATTGAACCGGCCCTTGAGCCGCTTGGCTTTAACTGGAAGATGGACGTGGGCCTTCTGGCCGGAATTGGCGCCAAGGAACTTGTTATCAGCACTATGGGCGTAACCTATGCCCAGGAGGGAACCACTTACGAAGAAGGCGACGACACAGCTTTGCAGGCAGCCCTCAAGGCCACCGTTCCCACAGCCGCCGCCCTGGCTTTCATGGTTTTCGTGCTTCTGTACTTCCCCTGCATAGCCACCTTCACCGCCATCAAGAACGAAACCGGTTCCTGGCGCTGGGCCCTGGTGCTGTGCCTGTACACCATCCTGGTAGCCTGGCTCTGCGCCTTCGCCGCCTTCCGCCTGGGCCTGCTGGTGTGGCCGGTGTAAGCCACTAAAAAAGCCAACCCTGGAGGGCTGGCTTGGATAAATATTGCTGGAAGCGGGTTTAGTTACCCACAACCCACACCAGGACGTGACGGTCGAAGGTCATGTATTCAAGGTCGAACTCTTCTTCGTCTTCGTTTTTGTCAATGAAAGTGGCTTCCAGCTCTCCCTCCCCGCGGGGACGGAAGCGCTCTACTTCAATTTGCTCTGCAAAATCTACGTTGTATCGGCTCAGAAGCTTGAAAACGGCTTCTTTGGCGCACCAGTAGATGGCCAGCTGTTCGTTCCTCTTTTCGTCTTCAAGGTCGTCGATTTCGTCCTCGCTCAGGGCTTTCTTTTCTACGGCCGAGAAGTCCCGGTCCAGGGATTCGATGTCTATGCCGCAGTCGCGGTCTTCGTGCAGGATAACTGCCACGAACTTTTCCGTATGGGTAATGGAGATATTTACGGCGTTGTTCTCCAGGTAGGGCTTGCCGTTGTCGTGATGACTGAGGTACACTTTCTCCTCAAACAAAGTATTGAGCAGGGCCCTTACCGCCAGGCGCTGTTTGCGCAGGGATTCGCTTTTGATGAACGAGATTTCTTCCATCTCGTCCGAGGGGGTGGCGCTCAGCTGAGTAAGCTCCTCCTCCGTTTCTGTGATTTGCCACACTCCGATTGTGGCTTCGTTTTCAAGTTTCTTCTTTAAATAAAGTCCCATATAAGGTTGTTTCAAACGACAACGACGAAGCGCCCGAAGTCACCTTGCAGGTGATTCGGGTTTCCTTTTTTAGTTGGTATATAATCGCGACAGAGGGTCGTCCGATCCGACGGCCGATAACTGGTTAGATTTTACCTGACTGGGAGGCTCCATGTTAATCGTTTCAATATATCGGCACAAAGATAATTCATTTTTCTCAAATGCAACAAATCTTTAAGCGGAAATTCGTATCTTTGCAGTCTTGAAAGAAATTTGTAACTTTTAAACATAAATTACATCATGAAATTCCTTACTGATGAAAAGCTCCTTATTGTTGGCGCTGCCGGTATGATTGGCTCCAACATGGTTCAGACCGCCTGCATGCTCGGTCTCACTCCCAACATCTGCCTGTACGATATCTTTGAGCCCGGTCTCAAAGGCGTTCTGGCCGAAATGGACCACTGCGCAGTCCCCGGCGTGAACCTCACCGCCACCATCGACCCCGCCGTAGCATTCAAGGATGCAAAATACATCATCTCCAGCGGCGGCGCACCCCGCAAGGAAGGCATGACCCGTGAGGATCTGCTTAAGGGCAACTGCCAAATTGCCGCAGAATTCGGCGACAACATCAAGAAATACTGCCCGGATGCCAAGTTCGTGGTAGTTATCTTCAACCCGGCCGATGTAACCGCTCTCACCGCCCTCATCCACTCCGGCCTCAAGGGCAGCCAGCTCACCTCCCTCGCAGCTCTGGACAGCACCCGTCTGCAGGAAGCCCTGGCCCAGGAGTTCGGCGTACAGCAGTGCAAGGTTACCGGTGCCCACACCTACGGTGGTCACGGAGAGGCCATGGCAGTGTTCGCCTCCCAGGTCAAGATAGACGGCAAACCTCTGGGCGATATGGGTCTGAGCGCAGAGCGTTTCGAAGAAATCAAGCACAACACCATCCAGGGTGGTTCCAACATCATCAAGCTCCGTGGCCGCAGCTCCTTCCAGAGCCCCGCATACCAGGCCGTCAAGATGATCGAGGCCGCAATGGGCGGTGAAAAGTTCACCTGGCCCGCCGGCACCTATGTAAACGAAGGCAAATACAAGAACGTGATGATGGCAATGCCCACCACAATCGACGCCACCGGCTGCCACTTCGTCGCCCCTAAGGGCACCCCGGAAGAAATGGCCGCCCTCGATGCCTCCTACGAGCACCTGGTAAAAATGCGCGACGAAATCATCGCCCTTGGCATTATCCCCCAGGTAGAGGATTGGAAAAAAGAGAATCCCAACCTCTAAGCCGCGTTTAGCGCCGTAAGCAAAGCCAGCCCTCCGGGGTTGGCTTTTTGTTGTTAATAACTTCGCCCAAAAGAAACAAGAAAGTTTTTCTTTAGAATAATTCTAAATAAGTCACTTGGGGCTTCTGTTTGTTAATCAATGAATTAACATGCAGAAGCCCTTGTTGTTAATAACTTTTTTCGGAAAAATCGTGGGAAAGTTAATTCTTTAGGTATAACTTTGTTATCGAGGATTTCTCCCTCATAACCCTGAACCGAAAAATAACGCAATATGGTAAAACGTGTACTTAAGCGCGACGGACGCCGCGTGGACTTTAACAATCAAAAGATTGTAGCCGCCATCCTCAAGGCAATGGACGTTACGGAAAGTGGCGAGGACATTGTACTTGCCGCCCAGATAGCCCATGAAATCTCCCAGCTGGACAAGGAGGAGATGACAGTGGAGGAAATTCAGGACGTGGTGGAAAACCACCTGATGAACAGCCCCCGCCAGGAGGTGGCCAAGGAGTACATCCGCTACCGTAACAAGCGCAACATAGCCCGCCGCGCCAAGAGTAACGAAATCTTCGAGACCATAATCCAGGCCCAGGCCAACGACATCACCCGCGAAAACGCCAACATGAATGCCGATACTCCCGCCGGCATGATGATGAAGTTTGCCTCGGAGGCCACCAAGACCTATGTGGACGAGTGCCTGCTAAGCGACCACGTACGCGAAGCCGTGGCCGGAAACTACATTCACATCCACGACAAGGACTACTACCCCACAAAGTCCCTCACCTGCATTCAGCACCCCCTGGACCTCATCCTGGAACACGGCCTCAAGGCCGGCCACGGCGAAAGCCGTCCCGCCAAGCGCATCGAGACCGCCAGCGTGCTGGCCTGCATCTCCATGGAGACGGTGCAGAACGAGATGCACGGCGGCCAGGCCATCCCCGCCTTCGACTTCTATCTTGCCCCCTTCGTCCGCAAAACCTTCGAAGAGGAAATTGACAAGGCAAGCGACCTGGATAATGCCGATTACAGCGAACTCAAGAGCGTAAAACTGGACGACTACCTGAAACGTGACCTGGTGGGCCTTCAGGGCAAGGAGCGCGCCCTGCAGCATGCCATGAACCAGACCGTGGGACGAGTGCACCAGGCAATGGAAGCATTCGTGCACAACATGAACACCATCCACAGCCGTGGCGGCAACCAGGTGGTATTCTCGTCCATCAACTACGGTACGGACTGGTCGGCAGAAGGCCGATGCATAATCCGCGAAATCCTGAACACCACCTACGAAGGCGTGGGCAACGGTTCCACTGCCATCTTTCCCATCCAGATATGGCAGAAGAAAAAAGGCGTTAGCTACCTGCCGGAAGACCCCAACTACGATCTTTACAAGTTTGCCTGCAAAGTATCGGCACGCAGGTTCTTCCCCAACTTCGTGAACCTGGACGCAACCTTCAATCAGGACGATGCCTGGGATCCGGAAGACCCCAAGCGCTATGTGCACGAGGTTGCAACCATGGGCTGCCGCACCCGTGTGTATGAAAACCGCTTTGGCCCCAAGACTTCTATCGGCCGCGGTAACCTGAGTTTCACAACCATTAATATCGTCAAGTTGGCCATCGAATGCATGGAGGAACATGATCAGGAAGCCCGTATTGGCCGATTCTTCGAGAAGCTTGACTGGGCCCTGGAGATCAGCGCCCGCCAGCTGGACGAGCGTTTTCAGTTCCAGAAGACCGCTCTCAAAAAGCAGTTCCCGCTGCTCATGAACGGCCTGTGGAATGGCAGCGGCAAGCTGGATCCGGACGATACCATCGAGAGCGTCATCAACCAGGGAACCCTGGGAATCGGCTTTATCGGCCTGGCCGAATGCCTTATTGCCCTCACCGGAAAGCATCATGGAGAAAGCGAAGAGGCTCAGGAACTTGGCCTCAGGATTGTGACCTTCATGAGGGACAAGGTGAACGGTTTCTCGGAGAAGTATCAGCATAATTATTCCGTGTTGGCAACTCCGGCCGAGGGCCTTGCAGGAAAGTTCACAAAGCGCGACAAAAAGACCTTTGGCGTGCTTCCCGGCATCACCGACAAGTACTACTACACCAACTCCAACCACGTTCCCGTGTACTACAAGTGCACTCCGGAGCACAAGGCCCGCATAGAGGCTCCCTATCACGAACTCACCCGCGGCGGCCACATCTTCTATGTGGAAATTGACGGCGACGCCACCCACAACCCGGAGGCCATCATGCGCATTGTGGACCTTATGGACAAATACAACATCGGCTACGGCTCAGTGAACCACAACCGCAACCGCTGCCTTGACTGCGGCTACGAAAATGCCGATAAAGACCTCCAGGAGTGCCCCCACTGCCACGGCCACCACATTGACACCCTCCAGCGAATCACCGGTTACCTTGTAGGCACCACGGACCGCTGGAATGCCGGCAAACTGGCCGAACTGAAAGACAGGGTTGTGCATGAGTAGAATCAGGGTACTGAATATCATTGAACAGACAATGGCCGACGGACCGGGATTCCGGACGGCCATTTATTGTGCGGGGTGCGCTCATGCGTGCAAGGGCTGCCATAACCCGCAGAGTTGGGACTTCAACGCCGGCCGATGGATGGAAGTGGACGACCTTCTGGCCATAATAAAGGCCGATGAAATGAGCGACGTGACATTCTCCGGCGGAGACCCGTTCTACCAGGTGGAAGCCTTCACCGAACTTGCGCGGCGTATAAAAGAAGAAACCACCAAGACCATCTGGTGCTGGAGCGGATTCACCCTGGAGGAGATTCAGGCATCGGCAAAGCTTAGCCAGATGCTGCCATACCTTGACGTTCTGGTGGACGGCCCGTTCATCCTTGAGCAACGCGACACTGACCTTCTGTTCCGCGGAAGCCCCAACCAGCGCATAATATACCTGCACGGCGAACCGCCGGTGGACGATATCCCCGGTACAGTGGCCCTTGAACCACTCAGGTAATTATTTGCCGAAAGAAAAACGGAAGCCTGCCTCAAGATCGAACCTGAGAGGCTGGATGGTGCGCAGCGAACGAGGCTGGAGGTCCGTGCGGAAATAGTATCTGAAACTGGGATCCAGATAAACTCCCAGGAACGGGGTAATCTTGAATTCCACACCCATGCCGATATCGCCGGACCACTGCAGGTTGGTGCCGCGCTGGTGGTAATGGATATCCGACTGCGGCCCGTGGACCAGATAGTCGTTATCTACAAGATATTCGGCAGCAGCGCCGGCAAAAGCATTCACACGCCAGCGGCCGCGATTTACAATATCATAATATACGTGAACCGGAATGCCCAGCCAATGCTGATGGTTGTCGATATCCGTTTGCAGGAAACGGAAGCCCTCGCCCACATAATCGCCGACAAAAGTACGGCTTAGATTGGTATAACGGAAGCCGATACCAACGGCCCAATGAGGCGTAAAGTTGTATTTTACGCCTATACCGGCCGATACGGGAAGGCTGAAGCCAACCTCCGGGCTCTCGTTGTAAATGCCTTCTTCGGCACCCTTAATTGGAGCAAGATAGCTGCGGATTGGCGTAGCGCCGGAAACCTGGCGGCGTTTGTCTTCCAAATTGCCAAAGACTGATACGGAGAAGCCTGTACCGGTAGGCGCTTTCTTTTCCTCGGCCCAGGCAATGCGGTTAAAGGCATCCTGGTCTTCCAGCACATCGGCAAGAGAAGGAGTCTCTTCCTTTGCAGACTGGGAAGGCTGGGCGGCCTTTTCTTCAGACACTGTAGCTGGTTCTTTGGCCTCAGGTGTAACTACAGCCACCTCTTCCTCCGCAGCCTCAATATCGGCCTGAGAGACCTTTACATCGGCAACATAAGCAGTACGTTTGGCAATGCGGTAAACGGGCGTTGCCGGGAGGTCATCGGCCCCTGCGACTGCAGGGACCGCCTCCACTATTTGAATAAGGTTAGAATTGTCATGAGAGACATATGAAGCGGGGCGCAGAAGCACCACAGCCACAACGGCGGCTGCAACGGCAACCGCGCCGCTTGCAAAGCCCCAGAAGCGCAACGGAATGATCCGGCTCTTTTTGTCCAGACCGGCGGCAACGCCCTCCCATACTTTGGGAGAGACGCTTTCCTGCGCGTCCTGAAGCAAGTTTCTTACTTGTATGTCAAATTCGTTCTCTTTCATCCTTTTTCTTTTATCATTTCCTGCAGCCTAATGCGGGCCCTCTGGAGCTTTGAGCGCGAAGTTGCCTCCGTGCAGCCAAGTTCCTTTGCAATTTCCTTATGCGAATAGCCTTCCACCACATACATGTTGAAGACCGTCCTTGAATCGGCCGGAAGAGCCGATATCATGTTTATCAAATCCCGGTATCCCATTTTCTGGATGGGCGTGGTTTCATTGGCCGACAGGGTGCGGGCTTCCTGGATATCGTCGCTGATTCCAAGTACATCGGCACGGCGGAGGTGCATCAGGGCAGTATTGACAAAGATCTTCCTGGCCCAGCCTTCAAAGGAACCTGCCCCCTGATAGCTGTCTATTTTTGTGAACAGAGTGATGAACCCTTCCTGCAAAACGTCTTCTGCATCTTCCCTATTGCCCATGTACCGGAGGCACACGGCCATCATTTTGGGGGCCATGGCGTCGTATAGTTGCTTTTGCGCCTTACGGTCCCCGTCTTTGCAGTTAAGCGCCAAACGTTCCATGTGCGACGGGCCCACGGGGGATTGTTCATCCCCTGTCCATAATATAAGATGCAACTTTTCCCTAAAACGTTTCAACGGGCGCAGAATTTGTTCATCTTTCACAAATTTATGCTCAAACCGAGAGAAAACAAAATATTTCCCGTATTTTTGTATTTATGAAAAAAAATGTCCTGGCTATTGTGCTGTTTTGCGTGTCCACCTTGTGCGCCTTTGCCCAATCGGTGGACAGTAACCTGATAGACGCCGTAACCCTTTACGGGAACGGTCAGTACCAGAAAGCCAGGGCCATACTCCAGACCCTTTCAAAGGCGGCTCCGGACAATGACGCCGTATGGTATTACCTGGCTCAGGCCGAGTATAGGACCGGAAACAAGGATGCCGCCCAGGAGGCAATTCAAAAGGCCGTACAGCTTGATTCAAGCAACTACTGGTACCGCAGCCTGCTTGGCCGGATGCAGCTTATGGCGGGAAAGGTGGATGAGTCAATGCGTGAGTATGAATCGCTGGTAAAGGACTTCCCGGACAAAAGTAGCCCTATTTACGATCTGCTAAGCATTTACCTTTCTCAGCAAAAGTACGAAAAAGCATTGGCCATGCTGGACGAGATTGAAAAGCAGCGCGGGCCGTCGGAGGAAGTAACCCGCACAAGGTACGACATCTACACCTCCATGGGCAAGCAGGACGAAGGCGCCGCCATACTGGAAAAATTCAACCAGCAGTACTCCTCCCCTTCCATCCTCTCCATGCTTGGAGACTATTATCTGTCCGATTTTGCCGATTCCCTGGCACAGGCCCGCTATCAGGAGGCTCTGGAACTTGACAGCAGCTACATCCCCGCCATCCTTGGAATGTCGGAGGTTCATCGGCATCAAAGAAGATATGCCGATTATTTCCAGACCCTGGAACCTTTCTTTTCTTCTGAAGAAGTTCCGGCGTCAAGCAAAACCCTCTACATTACAAACCTGACCCGAAGCATAGACCCTAAAATCCTGCAGCTGCACCGGGAAGGTTTTGACAATCTGGTACTTACAACCACGGAGGTTCATCCGGCCGACAGCAGCGTCCTTGCAACGGCAGGCTCGTATTTCTATACCACCGGCCGGGAAGAGAAGGCCGGCGACTGGTTCAAGGCGGCGGCCGATAAATTCCCGGAAAGTATCGGCCAGACAGCTACTTACGTCCAGTATCTGTCCCTCCAAAAGCAGTGGGGACCTTTAAGGGAACGTGCCATGGAAGCTTATGAGCGATTTGGCGAGGCCGCTTTCCTGGACTATGCGAACATGGCATCGTACCAGCTAAAGGACTATGACTCAATAATTGCCAACAGCCGGCATATACTTGAGACCCACCCCAAAGACAAGGATCTTTGCCTTGGCGCATGGTCGCTCATAGGCGATGCATATCATGAAAAAGGGGACAGCAAGCAGGCGTACAAGGCCTATGAAAAGGCGCTGAAGATTGACCCGTCGTATGCTCCAGTGCTTAATAATTATGCCTATTACCTTAGCCTGGAGGGCAAAAACCTGAAGAAGGCATATACCATGTCCAAGAAAACCGTGGAGGCCGAACCCGACAACGCCACCTATCTGGACACCTTTGCCTGGATACTGCACCTTATGGGTAAAGACCTGGAGGCCAAGCCTTTCTTCAAGCACGCCATGCTTTACGGCGGCAAGGAAAGCGCAGTGATATTAAGGCATTATGCAACCGTGCTGGAAGCCCTTGGAGAGAACGACACCGCAAAAGTATATCGTAACCAGGCCGCCAGGCTTGATGCCCAGGAAAAGAAATGAAAAGGATTCTTT
>JAGCWB010000048.1 GCA_017962065.1 Bacteroidales bacterium | reverse complement strand
TGGTTGGCAAAGAGCATTACGACACCGCCCAACGGGTAAAACAGATACTCCAGCGCAACGAGGAGCTTCAGGACATCATTGCTATCCTGGGCATGGACGAGTTGTCGGAAGAAGACAAAACCACCGTCCTTCGCGCCCGCCGCGTACAGCGTTTCCTGTCCCAGCCCTTCTTTGTGGCCGAACAGTTCACGGGCGTAAAAGGCGTGATGGTTTCAATTGAAGACACCATCAAAGGCTTCAACATGATTCTGGACGGCGAAGTGGACTACCTGCCGGAGCAGGCCTTCCTGAATGTAGGAACCATTGAAGATGCCATAGCCAAAGGCGAGGCATTGCTTGCAGCGGCTAAATGAGCATAGATCTTCATATCCTTTCTCCCGAGGGCACGTTGGTTAAGGCCGATGTGTCGTTGGTGTCACTGCCGGGCCTGCTGTCACCGTTCACGGTGCTGCCTGGCCATGCAGCAATGGTCACCGCCCTCTCGGAAGGGGACGTGCGCTACGTTGAAGAAGGTGCCGAAAAACGCCTGCACATAAACGAAGGCTTCGCCGAAGTAAAGGACAACACCGTAACCGTGTGCGTTGAGGTATGATCCTGGCCTTCCTCATATCGCTCTTTCTTCAGACGGCCGCCATCCAGCCGGCCTCTGTCATGCCCGGCTCCGACCGGGCATCTGAGACCCCCGATCAAGTCGGGGGTGACGACATCGACGTGGCGGAAATCATTTTCGAGCACATCGGGGACGAGTATGAGTGGCATATCACGGAGTGGAAGGGGAAGCCCATTGCGATTCCGCTGCCTTGTATTGTGATTGACGACGGGGTGCATGTGTTCACTGCACATCACGCAGAAGAAAACGGATATACGTTCAACGAAAACGGTAAGCTGATCAATGCTGCCACGGGCAAGCGGCCAATTGACATTTCCATCACCAAGAACGTGCTGTCGATAATGATGAGCAGTCTGCTACTGCTTATTGTGATACTTTTCACCGCCAGGTGGTACAAGAAGCACGACGTGATGCAGGAGGCACCCACTGGTCTTGCGGCGGCGGTGGAGCCGCTTGTGATGATGGTGCACGATATTGCCAAGGAGAATATCGGCCCTGATTATCGGCGCTTTTCCACTTATCTTTGCATGGCCTTCCTGTGGATACTCCTTAATAATTTCCTGGGTATCATTCCGTTTTTCCCCGGCGGTGCCAACCTTACCGGCAACATTGCAATTACGCTTGTGCTGGCGCTGTTCACTTTCTTTACGGTGAACCTGCACGGTACGAAGCACTACTATAAAGAGATTTTCAACCCGGACGTGCCGGTTTTCCTGAAGCCCATTATGCCTGTCATTGAGGTGTTCAGCGCTTTCATGAAACCGGTGTCGCTTACAATCCGTCTTTTTGCCAACATGCTGGCGGGTCATATCATGATACTGAGCATGGTGTGCGTCATCTTCATCATGGCCAAGTACGGTCCCCTGCTGGGAGGCGGAATGACGGTGGTAAGCGTCCTGTTCGGCGTATTCCTGGATGCCCTGGAGTGCCTTGTAGCCTTCATCCAGGCCTATGTTTTTACCATGCTAAGTTCGATTTATATCGGCCTGGCAAGGGCACATGAAGATTAATTTTAAACCTATATTGTTATGATTCTTTCAACTATGCTTCTTCAAGCCGCCGCGGGTGCTGCCCTCGGTAAGGCCGGTGCAGCCCTTGGTGCTGCCATTGCCGCAATTGCTGCCGCTTTCGGCATTGGCAAAATCGGCAAATCTACCATGGAAGCTATCGCTCGTCAGCCGGAAAGCGCCGGTAACCTGCGTACGTCCATGATCATCGCTGCCGGTATGGTGGAAGGCGCTGCCCTGTTCGCCATCATCGTCGCCCTCCTTGCTATCGTAATGAAGTAATCGCCCATGAACCTTGTTACGCCCGAATTCGGCCTGCTTTTCTGGATGGTCGTTATCTTCGGCATTGTGTTTTTCCTCCTGGCCAAATTCGGCTTCCCGGTTATTACGGACATGGTGGACAAACGCAGCGCCAAGATAGAGAAGTCCTTGAAGGATGCCGATGAAATAGAGGCGCGTATGGCGGCATGGAAGGTAGAACAGGCCCAGATGCTGGAAAAGGCACGTCGGGAGCAGTCGGAAATTCTGAGGCAGGCTACGGAAACAAAGGCCAAAATTGTGGCCGATGCCCGCACGCAGGCCCGCGAGGAAGCCGATAAGATTCTTGCCGAAGCCAAGCTGCAGATAGAGGCCGAAAAAGAGAGTGCCCTGCGTGACGTAAGGAAGGAAGTTGCCCTTCTGGCCGTCCAGGTGGCCGAAAAAGTGCTTCGCCAGGAGCTGTCCGACGAAGGCGGCCAACGCGCCTTCCTGGATAAACTGGTGGACGAAGCATCTGAATCCGACAGGCCCCATTCATGAACCGAAGCATCGTCATAACGCGCTACGCTACAGCCCTGGTTAAGTATGTCCGGGAAACCGGGCACGGGGAGATTGTGTGCTCGGAGGCCGAGACTCTGAGCAAGCTTCTTCACACGCTTCCGGACTTGAGGCAGATGATAACGGCGTCGGACGACGTGGTTTCCCCCTTTGACAAGAAAAAGCTGCTTCAAAGCGCACTGGGAAACCGTATGTCGCCGGAAATGAGCCGATTCCTGTCCCTGCTTAACCGCAACGGCCGCATGGATCTGGTGGAGGATATCCTGAGGGATTTTGTGGACATGTACCACCTTAGCGTGGGTGTTCGCAAGGCTCACCTGACCACCGCCACGGAGCCTTCCGAACGGCTTATGCAGCGCTTGAAAGATCTCGTGAAACAGCAGACGGGGGACGATGTTTTAATAGAGGTGGACGTTGATCCGTCCATAATCGGCGGCTTTGTATTTGACCTTGAAGACCGCCTTCTGGACGCCAGCGTAAAACGGCAGCTGGACCAGATACGCCAGCAATTTATTGAACGAAACAGACGTATTATCTAATGGCAGACAGTTTAAGACCCAGCGAAGTGAGCGAAATCCTGCTAGGACAGCTCAAGGACATGAAAAACGATCTCCGCTTCGAGGAGATTGGCAAAGCCCTGCAGGTGAGCGACGGTGTAGTGCGCATCTACGGCCTTAACCATGCCGAGGCAGGCGAACTCCTGGACTGCGGCAACGGCGTAATGGCCGTGGTGATGAACCTGGAGGTGGACAATGTGGGAGCGGTGCTAATGGGCCCCACGGACCTTCTTAAGGAGGGTATGGTGGTGCGCAGGACCGGCCGCATTGCCTCCATCGGCGTAAATGACAATATGCTGGGCCGCGTTGTGGACCCTCTGGGAAATCCTCTGGACGGTCTTGGGCCGATAGAAGGGGAGAAGGTGGACATGCCGCTGGAGCGCAAGGCTCCCGGCGTCATTTACCGTCAGCCTGTGTCGGAGCCGCTCCAGACCGGTATCAAGGCTATCGATGCCATGATTCCTATCGGCCGTGGCCAGCGTGAGCTTATTATCGGCGACCGTCAGACCGGTAAAACCGCAATTGCCATAGATACCATTATTAATCAGAGGAAAGCGTACGAGGCAGGGGAGCCTGTGTATTGCATCTATGTTGCCGTGGGCCAGAAGGGTTCCACCGTGGCTTCAATTGTTAAAACACTGCGTGACTATGGCGCAATGGATTATACCATTGTTGTGGCTGCAACGGCCTCAGACCCCGCTGCGCTGCAGTATTACGCTCCTTTCTCAGGCGCTGCAATAGGTGAGTATTTCCGTGACACCGGCCGCCATGCGCTGGTAGTTTACGACGACCTTTCCAAGCAGGCTGTGGCATACCGTGAGGTGTCGCTGATTCTTCGCCGTCCTTCCGGGCGTGAGGCTTATCCCGGCGACATCTTTTATCTCCACAGCCGTCTTCTGGAGCGCGCTGCCCGCATTATCGACCAGCCGGAGGTTGCCGCCCAAATGAACGACCTTCCGGAAGTGTTGCGAGACAAAGTGCGCGGCGGCGGTTCGCTTACGGCCCTGCCTATCATTGAGACGCAGGCGGGTGACGTTTCGGCATACATCCCCACTAACGTGATTTCCATTACCGATGGTCAGATTTATCTGGAGCAATCGCTCTTTAACCAGGGCGTACGTCCCGCCATCAATGTGGGTATCTCCGTGTCCCGTGTTGGCGGCAGCGCACAGGTGAAGTCCATGAAGAAAGTTGCCGGTACCCTGAAGATAGACCAGGCCCAGTGGGCCGAACTTGAAGCCTTCTCCAAGTTCTCGTCGGATGTGGACAAGGTTACCGAGATGGCCCTGTACAAAGGCCGAAAGAATAATCAGCTATTAATCCAGCCGCAGTATTCGCCCATGCCGGTTGGTGAGCAGGTGGCAATACTGTACTGTGGCACCCGCGGCCTAATGAGGGACATTCCCATTGACACAGTGCGCCACTTCCAAGACGTTTTCCTGGACAGGTTACGTGCCGCCCACAAGTCCGATGTCCTTGACCCCCTGGGCGCCGGCCTTTTGACCCCCGAAATAGAAAAAATCCTAACCGACACCGCCGAATCAGTGATTTTGGCCCTTAAATAATGCCAACGCTAAAGGAAATAAAAGGCCGTATAGCCTCCGTGAAGAATACGCTGAAGATAACTTCGGCCATGAAACTGGTGTCCAGCGCCAAACTTCACAAGGCCCAGCAGGCAATAGAAGCCATGCGCCCGTACGAGCAGCGGCTGCAGGTCATGCTTGCCACTGTTGCAAGCTCCAGTGCGGGTAGTGTCCCTGATTTTGGGACACCGCCCGCAAAAAAGGCCGATTTTGACGGAGGTGTCCCGGAAAATGGGACACTACCCGCACTGATCATCGCCATTGCCTCCAATTCTTCCCTTTGCGGCGGGTTCAATGCCAATGCAATTGCCAAAGTGCGCAGCATACGAAAGCCCGGGGATACAGTGTACTCCATCGGCCGAAAGATGGCCGACGCAATGCGCCGCGACGGCTTCCCCTCGCCGCAGGACTTCAGCGCCCTGTCCGAGCACCCCGCCTACGCCCCCTGCGCCGCCCTTGTGGAGCAGATGACGGCAGAAATGGCCGGCAAGTATGCCCGCGTGGTGCTTGTGTACAACCACTTCGTCTCCACCGCCCGCCAGACCCCGGTGGTGGAAACCCTGCTTGGATCATCGGAAGAGATGTCTCTTCCCTCCGCGAATAATAAGGCCGATGCTCCGGGAAGAGACATCTCTTCCGGTGCCACAGAAGTCCCCGATGTCATCATCGAGCCTTCCCGCCCCGCGCTTATGGCTGCGCTCATCCCTAAAACGCGTAAGCTCAAGCTTTACGCGGCCCTTCTGGACAGCGCTGCGGCGGAGCATGCGGCCCGTACCGTGGCCATGCAAACGGCCACCGACAACGGCGAGGACCTCCTTGCCGAGCTCACGCTCCAATACAACAAAGGCCGCCAGCAAAAGATTACTTCCGAGATTCTTGACCTCGCCGGCGGTCAAGTGCAGCAATAAAAATTCCCGCAAGCGAATTGTCTCAATTGGCTGCGGGATATGGTAAGGTATCAATATTTATGTCTGATACCACATATATCTAAATCCGTGCCAAAAACTTTGACACGGAAATTATTTTACTCTTTTTTTGCTTTTTTGTGTTTTTTCTGGTTCCAGTCGCCGTAAATCTCGCTTACATTGCCGGCGGTGATGAAGCCGTGGATGTCGTTGGTCTTCATGTAGTCCATAAGGTTGGCGAACTCGGCCTGGGTAAGGAGGGCTTGTATTTCAATGTTCTGTTTGCCGTTGTAGCCGCCGGTTACATTGTACAGCGAGCAGCCGCGCTGCAGGTCTTCAATAATGTATTTGCGAAGGCGCTCATGTTGTGAAGATATTATGCAAACGCGCTTGCGGCGGTTAAGGCTTGCGGTGAAATAGTCCAGCGCCAGGCCGTTGATCCAGGTGCCTATGAGGCCTATGATTACCAGGCGGAAAGGATTCACAAAGAAAGCTGTGCAGCATATGAGCGCGCCTGCAACGGAAACTGAAGTGCCTATGTCAAAGTGCAGGTACTTGTTCACAATCTTTGCCAGTATGTCCAGGCCGCCGGTAGAGGCGTTAATATTAAAGAGTATGGTTTGCGAGGCGCTAAGGATGAGCACAAAGCACAGCAGGTCGAACCACGGGTCTCCCATAACGGAGGTGGCGCCGGGCTCCATGATGCGTGAAACTGGAAAAACCTTGTCCCAGAACTCGATGAACGGGCCAAGGATAAGGGCTGTATATACCGTCTTTGCGCCGAATTCATGGCCGATCAGAAGCCACGCCATAACAAGCAGCACTGCATTGATGATGGTAACCACCACAGAGACTCTTACTGTCAGGCCGGCCAGGCCGAAGAGGCTGGAAATAACCATGGACAGACCGGTGATGGAACCTATGACAAGGTTGCTGGGCATAAGGAAATAATACACGGAAGCTGCGGCAATGAGCATGGCCACAGTCATGATAATCAGTTCCTTCCAGAATTTCCAGCTGCCCAGTGTTTTGAGAAGCTCGTTCATTGTTGTTAGTTTTAGCAGACCAAAGTTAACACTTTTCAACAAAAAGCGCTAATAATACTTATAAAAACCAACAATGCTTTCCATACCGGCAAACAGCTGCCGCAGCAGATAACTCTCGTTAGGGGAGTGGATGGTATCCCTCTCAAGGCCGAATCCCATAAGGAGGGGGTCGATGCCAAGGATGCGCTGCATATCGGCAAGGATGGCGATTGAGCCGCCGCCTCGGGCCGGGACTGGCTGTACACCATATACTTCCGCCATAGCACGGGAGGCCGCCTGGTATCCCTTGGAACTGATAGGGATGAGGAAGCCGTCGCCGCCTTCGCAAGGGGTAACATCCACCTTCACATATGGCGGAGCAATGCGCTGCAGGTGCTCCTGGAACAGCTTTGTAATCTTGGCCGATGTCTGGTTGGGCACAAGCCTCATGGACACTTTGGCGTGGGCCACTGAAGGAAGCACGGTCTTGGCGCCGGTGCCGGTATAGCCGCCCCAGATGCCGCAGACATCCAGGCATGGACGAATTGCCGTGCGCTCGATGGTAGTATATCCTTTCTCTCCCTTAACCTCCTTGATGTCAAGGAATTCCTTGTATTCGTCCATGTCGAACGGGGCCTTGTTCAGGAGGGCCCTGTCATCGGCCGATAATTCAACTACGTCGTCGTAGAAGCCGGGGATGGTTACGCGGCCGTCGGCATCGTGGAGGGAGGCTATGAGGGCGCAGAGTTCGTTGATGGGATTGGCTACGGCGCCGCCGTAATGGCCGGAGTGCAGGTCTTTGTTGGGACCGGTGACCGTCACTTCCAGATATGCCAGGCCTCGCATGCCGCAGTTGATGGATGGCACTTTGTCCGATATCATGGTGGTGTCGGAGACTAGTATTATATCGGCCTTAAGCAGGTCTTTGTTAGCCTTGACCCAGGCGGGGAGTGAGGGGCTGCCAATTTCTTCCTCGCCTTCGAAAATGAACTTTACGTTGTGCTTTAACTGATTGGTTCTCAGGAGGAACTCGAAGGCTTTTATGTGCATGAAAAGCTGGCCTTTGTCGTCGTTTGCGCCGCGGGCATAGATGGCTTCCTCGCCGGTTGCCGGATCTTTTGCGATTACAGGCTCGAAGGGATCGGTGCGCCATTTTTCCAGCGGCTCCGGCGGCTGAACGTCGTAGTGGCCATAGACAAGGACGGTTTTATCGGCCCCTATGTCTTTGCTGCCAAAGACTACCGGATGGCCTTCTGTGGGAAGGACTTCGGCTTTATCGGCCCCGGCTTCTTTCAAAAGTTCTGTCAAGCGCGTTGCGCAGCGGTACATGTCGTCTTTATGCTCCGGCTTGGCGCTCACCGAAGGAATGCGAAGAAGGGAAAACAGCTCCTGGAAGAAGCGCTCCTTATTCTGTTGGATGTAGGTTTTCATGCGTAATGTGGTTTTCACAAAGTTAGCAAATATTTTAGTAAATTTGCAGGCGATATGGCTAAGGCAATTGTATTTGACATAGGCGGCGTGCTCATTAAGCTTAACATGGAGGCTTGCTTGAAGGCTTTCATCGAAGGGCTTGGCTTTGACCGCATAAGGGAACTGCTGGATCCCTTCCATCAAAAAGGCATTTACGGAGAGATGGAGGCCGGACATATCAGTGCCGATCTTTTCCGTACCCTCATTCTGGCCGAATCCCGCCCCGGCTGCAAGGCCGCCGACGTGGACAATGCCATGTATGCCCTTCTGGACGGTATGCCGGAGGGTACGGCGCAGTGTGTGCTGGAGTTATCGGCCCGATATCCGTTATACCTTCTTTCAAATAACAATCCCATTGCCATGAAAAGGATACTGGAGGAGTTCCGTGCCAATGGGATTGAGCCTTCCACCGTTTTTAAAGGGCAGTTCATTTCATGCGACATGAAGCTTCTGAAGCCGTCACAGGAGTGCTTCCAGGCGGTGATTGACGGTATCGGCCTGCCTGCCAAGGATATTCTTTTTGTGGACGACAGCATAGTTAATGTTGAGGCGGCGCGTGCTGCAGGATTGGATGCACGGCTGTACATTCCCGGAACGCAGTTGTCGCTGCTTCTAGCCGATTGCTAAGATGTCCTTTTACAGTTACTTCCGCATAAGCAAGCCGTCGGCTTTTAAAGTGCCCGCCGGGGAGGTTGACGCTACTTACAAGCGTCTTCGCTCCAGGACTTTCTGGGGAGTAACCGTTGCATATACTCTGTATTACGTGTGCCGCATGACCCTTGGCGTTGTGAAGCAGCCGCTGATTGACGGGGGTGTGCTTACCGCCGGGCAGTTGGGCATAATTGGATCGGCATTTTATTTTGTTTATGCCGTTGGCAAGTTCACGAACGGTTTTATTGCCGATTATTGCAATATCCGGCGTTTCATGGCGGTGGGTATTGGGATTTCGGCTTTTGTGAATCTGATTCTGGGCCTTCTTGGGCTTCTGATGGGGCCGCTTGGAATTGGTTCTCTGGTGGTTATGCTCACCTTTGCTGTGCTGTGGGGCGTTAACGGATGGATGCAGAGTATGGGGTCTCCGCCCGGAACCATAAGCCTGTCCCGCTGGTTCCCGCTTTCTACCCGTGGCACCATGTACAGCATTTTCAGTTCCACGCCGCAACTGGGCAAGGCCGTTTCCATGATAATGACCGGCTTTATCGTGGCCGCCGTGGGTTGGGCCTGGGGTTTTCTGGCTGCTGCGGTAGCCGGGTTTGTGGGACTGATTGTTTGCCTTGTGTTTATTGCCGATACCCCGGAGAGCGCCGGACTGCCCTCTGTGCAGGAACTGTCCGGAGAGGAAGTGCGTCCGATGGACCAGAAGCCAACCCGAGAGCTTCAGAAGTGGGTCTTCAAGCATCCCGGCATTTGGGTTATAGCAATTTCTACGGCGTTTTTGTACATTACCCAGCACGCTGTCAGCGACTGGGGAGTGCTGTTTTTGCAGAAGCAAAAGGACTTTTCACTGGAGCGGGCCACTTCAATCATTGGCCTGGCCGAGGTTTTTGGCGTAGCCGGCAACCTTGCGGCCGGATGGTTGTCGGATTACGTTTTTAGGGGCAACAGGGTGCGGCCGGTTGTGATTTCCGGAGTGCTGGCCGTGTGCTCTTTGTGCGGCTTCCTGTTTCTGGACGGAGGCTTT
>JAGCWB010000047.1 GCA_017962065.1 Bacteroidales bacterium | reverse complement strand
GGCAACCCAAAATCCAATTGAGCAAGAAGGTACATATCCCTTGCCCGAAGCGCAAGTCGACCGCTTCTTGATGAAAGTAGTGATTGGCTATCCCAACCGCCAGGAGGAGAAAGACATCATCAGGATGAACATTGGTGCTTCGATGCCCGAGATTCGCCCCATGGTAACTCCTGCCGACATTGTTGACGTGCGCAACGTAGTGAAGCAAATCTACATCGACGAGAAAATTGAGCGCTACATTGTTGACATCGTTTACGCCACCCGTACCCCGGCCGAATATGGCTTGAAGGAGCTGGAAAGCTTCATTTCCTACGGTGCATCGCCACGTGCCAGCATTTCGCTAGCCGCCGCAGCCAAGGCCTACGCCTTCATCAAGCGCCGCGGCTACGTGATTCCGGAAGACGTGCGTGCAGTATGCAACGAGGTTCTGCGCCACCGTATCGGCCTAACCTATGAGGCCGAGGCCGAGAATGTTACCACTGAACAGATCATCGAAAAGATCATTAACGCCGTTATTGTGCCGTAAAGAGAGATTCCCGGTCAAGCCGGGAATGACGAGACATGACACCCGAGGAATTAATAAAGAAAGTCCGCAAGATTGAGATTCGGACCAAGGCGCTGAGCCACCAGATCTTCGCTGGAGAATACCATTCGGCCTTTAAGGGGCGCGGTATGGCGTTCAGCGAGGTGAGGGGGTACCAGTGGGGGGACGACGTGCGCAGTATGGACTGGAACGTAACGGCCCGCATGAGCGCACCGTACGTTAAAGTGTTCGAGGAAGAACGCGAACTTACGGTAGTGCTGCTGGTGGACATTTCCCGTAGCGGCCTCTTCGGCACTGCAGTAAAGACCAAGCGCGAGCAGATTGCCGAAATTGCCGCCACACTGGCTTTCAGCGCAATACTCAACAACGATAAAGTGGGCTGCATCCTCTTCAGCGACAGGGTAGAAAAGTTTATCCCGCCGGCAAAGGGCCGCACGCATTTCCTGCACATAATAAGGGAAATACTTGAGTATGAGCCTCAAAACGACGGCACGGACATAGGCGAAGCCCTAAGGTACCTAACCAACGCCATCAAGAAAAAATGCACCGCCTTTGTGCTAAGCGACATGCTGGACACTGAGGCCGATGGCGCCCCGCGCTACGAGCAGGCCCTTAAAGTGGCAGTGAACAGGCACGACTTGTCGGTGATAAGAGTAAGCGACCCGCGCGAAAAGACCATCCCCAACGTTGGCCTTGTGAACGCAAAAGACGCCGAGACAGGCGCTTCCCGCTGGATTAACACCAGTTCCAGAAGCGTTCGCAGCGCCTACAGCCGCTGGTTCCAGACCGCCACCGATAAGGCCGACCGCCTGCTCCTTAAATATCAGGTTGACCATGTGGACGTGAGCACGGACGAAGATTACGTGCGCGCCCTAATGGCATTATTCCACAGAAGATGATACTGAGTTTACTAATATCGCTTCTCATTGCAGGCCCCCTGAAAACCTTCCTGGAGCCTGTTCAGAAGCGTGATTCCATATTGGTAGCCGACCAGCTGCGCTACGGCATAGTGCTGGAAAACGTGGAGGAAGGCACTCCCCTGGCCCTGCCGGAATTCAAGACGGAGAACGACAGCCCCATCGAGTTCCTCGGGGAGTGGCAGCTGGACTCCACACGCGTGAGCAAGAAAAAGGAAACGCCCGCGCGATACGACATCATGGCATCCGTGCTTATAACCACCTGGATGGGCGGCAGTTATCAGCTCCCTGACATTCCGGTGCTTTTTGCCGGCGACACCCTTGTGTTCAGCGCCCCGGAAGAGCCGCTGGAAGTAAAGGAGCCGTCAATTGACATGGAAACCTACCAGGTGGCCGATATAAAAGACCAGGTCAAGTTCCCCTACACTTTCAAGGAAGTTGCTCCGTGGGTGCTTGGGGCCTTAGTAGTTATCGGCCTTATATACCTGTTAATCACATGGTTAATCCGTAATCGAAAGCATAAGGCCGAAAAGGAAAAGGCTGAACCTGCGCACCTCCGCGCCCTCCGCAGACTGGACGAACTTAGAGGAGACAAATTCTGGAAAGCCGACAAGCAGAAATACTTCTACTCCGGCGTAACGGACGCCCTCCGCGAATACATAGTTGCCCGTTACGGCGTTGGAGCCATGGAAATGACCACGGCCGAAATCTTCCGCGACCTCAAAGGCAGCGACATCCCCGAAGACCTGTATCAGGAGATGAAAGACCTGTTCGAGAGGGCCGATTTTGTGAAGTTCGCAAAATTCACCGCCACCGACGAGGAGAACGCCAAGGTGCTGCCGGAAGCCATACGCTTTGTGACAAACACCTACCAGAGCCAGGTGGAAAAAGAGAACGCTGAGAAAAAGGAAGAGGAGGAGTAAGCTATGTTCTTTGAGTATCCATATCTGCTTTGGCTGCTGGTTATTCCGGCTCTGCTGGTTCTCCGATATGTTTGGATTGAAATCAGGGACAGGCGGGTTCACATGCGTGTTTCCAAGCTGGATGCATGGAAAGCCGGCGGACGTTCCGTGATGGAAATCGTACGTCACATTCCATTTGCGTTAAGGATTGCAGCCCTTTGCCTTATCATTGTTGCCATAGCACGTCCGCGATCGTCAAGCCAGGTGGAAAAAGTTGACACCGAGGGCATCGACATTATGTTCACGATGGACGTTTCCACCAGTATGCTGGCACGGGACTTCCACCCGGACCGTTTATCGGCCGCAAAGGACATTGCCATTGAATTCATTGCCCAAAGGCCCACTGACCGTATGGGTATAGTGGTTTTTGCAGGAGAAAGTTACACCCAATGCCCCTTGACCACGGACCGCGCCACCCTCATCAACCTTATGAAGGACGTTCAGACAGAACTGATCGAGGACGGTACGGCAATCGGCAACGGCCTTGCAACCGCGGTGGCGCGCATGAAGGATTCGGACGCCAAGAGCCGCGTGGTAATACTTCTCACCGACGGTGTAAACAACATGGGAGAGATAGATCCCGCCATGGCGGCTGAGATTGCAAAGACCTACGGCATAAGGGTTTACACAATTGGCGTGGGTGCCAATGGAACAGCCCCCTACCCTGTTCAGACGCCCTGGGGAATTGAACTGAAAAACATCCCCGTGGAAATTGACGAGGCCCTTCTTAAAAACATAGCCGATGAAACCGGAGGCCGATATTTCCGCGCCACCGACAACACCAAACTATCGGAGATCTATGCCGAAATAGGCCAGATGGAGAAGACCCGCACCAGCGTGGATTCCTTCCCCGTTTACAAGGATTTATTCAAAAATTACGCGCTTGCAGCACTGCTGTGCCTGTTGCTTGAGGTGCTCCTGAGCGCACTTATGAGGAGGCTGCCGTAATGTTGATGTTCGCCGACTATAAGTATTTGTACCTTCTGCTCCTTATCCCGGTTTTCCTTCTGGGATATGCCCTTTACAGGTATTTCAGGAGCCTGAGGGTTAAGGCTCTGGGAGACCCGGCGCTTGTAGAAGCGCTTATGCCGTCCCGTTCCAGGTCCAAAGGATGGGTTAGGATGGTACTTTTCTGCCTTGCCTTCGCATTCTTCGCAATCGGCCTTGCAAGGCCCCGTACTGGCGCAAAACTGGCTGAAAGAACCACCAAAGGTGCCGAAATTATCGTGGCCCTGGACGTTTCCAACTCCATGCTGGCGCAGGACTATTCCCCCAACCGTCTGGAGAGAGCCAAGCTTTCCGTTTCACGCCTTACGGACAAGCTTCAGAACGACCGTATCGGCCTTGTAATCTTTGCCGGAACTTCCTTTGTGCAGCTTCCGGTAACCACCGACTATGTGAGCGCAAAGATGTTCCTGAACAGCATTGACACCGGTTCAATCCCCGTCCAGGGCACCGCAATCGGCGACGCTATTCGCCTGTGCATCAAGAGTTTCAGCGCACAAAGCGAGAAGAGCCGCGTAATAATTATCATCTCTGATGGTGAGAATCATGAGGACGATCCGGTTGCCGCGGCAAAGCAGGCGGCCGAACTTGGAATAAAGGTTTACACCATTGGCGTAGGTTCGCCGGAAGGCCAGCCCATCCCGGTGGAAGGCGGCCTGATGAGGGATAAAAACGGCGACATAGTTGTCACCAAACTGGACGAGCAAACGCTCCGCGACATAGCAAAAGCCGGAAACGGTGCCTACATCCACGCCGGAAGCGAAGAATTCGGCCTGAATCCCATCATCCAGGACATAAGGAAGTTGGAAGACGAGGAATTCGGCAGCGTGGTGTTCGAAGAATACGACGAGCAATACATGTACTTCTTTGGCGCCGCCCTTCTGCTGCTGATGCTTGAAATGCTCATTGGCGAGCGCAAACCCCGCCGCAAACTGTTTGAGGTATGAGAAAGATAATGTGCATAATACTGGCATTGAGTTGTTTAAGCGCATTCGGGCAAAAGGCCGATCTGCGCAAAGGCAACCGTCAGTTCAAGAAAGAAAAGTATGCCGAGGCCGATATAAGCTACCGTAAGGCCATAATGCAGGACACGGCTTCTGTGGCCGCGCACTACAACCTTGCGAACAACCTTTACCGCCAGCAGAATATGGACGAGGCGGCAAAGCAGCTTGAGGCAGTGCAGCTTACGGCCGGCGAAGAAGCGTTTGCATCGGACTACTACTTCAATAGTGGCGACGTTGCCGTAGCCCGCGAGGACTGGCAGACGGCCGTGAACATGTTCAAGGAAAGCCTGCGCCG